>JASHRP010000511.1 GCA_030037375.1 Bryobacteraceae bacterium
CCGTGGCGGATACAACCGTTGGATTTCAATTAGAGTCAGTTCTCCGGTTCAGCGCCGACGTGGCGCAGGAGGACTCGGCTCTGCTCGAGGGATTGCGCAGCGGCGATGGCGCGGCCTATGAAGCTCTGATCCAACGCTACGAAAAACCGGTCTACAACTTGGTAAGCCGGCTGGTGGACGATCCCGCGGACGCCGCCGACGCAGTACAGGAAGTTTTCCTGAGAGTGTTCCGCAAGGTTGCCTGGTTCCGCGGCGAGAGTTCGCTCAAAACCTGGATCTACCGGATTGCCATTAATGAAGCGCGCAACCAGCGCCGATGGTTTGGAAGGCACCGGCAGCGCGAAGTCGGCTTGGATACGGAAGAATCGGCCGGCAAACATGGAATGTGGCTGGAGGACCAGCAGCCTTCGCCGTTTGATATTGCGCTCGATCATGAGACTCGGGCGCTGATCGAGGACGCACTGAATGAAGTGAGTCCAACTTTCCGCGCAGCTCTGGTGCTGCGCGAGATAGAGGGCCTGAGTTACGAGGAGATCGCCGAGATTTTAGAGGTATCCCTCGGAACCGTGAAGTCCCGGATTCTGCGCGGACGCCAAGCGTTGCGCAAGAGCCTGGGGGCCCGGCTGGAAGCGTCGCCCGCGTTGCGGCTTTCGTTTCAGCCGGCGGATTGAAGGAACTAAAGCGGTATGAGTCACGACATGGAACGATCGCACCACGTTGCTGAGGATCTGGCCGGCGAGAAGTTGAGCCGCGCCTTGCGCAGTCTGCCAGCGCGGGTTCCTCCGGCGGGGCTAACCACCAATCTTCGCATCATCGCTTCGCGGGAGCGGCAGCGCTTCCTGGAGCGGCGCACGTGGCGGCAGGCGCTTTCCACCTGGTACGCGAAATTGTCGGTGGGCATTGGCGACATGATTCGCTCGGCCGCGCTGCCCGTGACCGGCGGAGCATTTACCGCGGTGTTGCTGTTCAGCACCTGGCTGGTGCCGAACTATCCGCTTCACGTGAAGAGCTCGGCGGACGTGCCGGTTCTGGCGCCTCCGGAACTCTTGGGTTTCTCGGATGAGCCTGGAGCAGTGCTGCAACGCACCATGAGCACGGGCATAATGGCTCAGTCCACTGCGGTTGCGGGACCCGCGAGCGGAGACATGGTGGTGGATGTCCTGCTGGACGATCAGGGACGCGTGGTGGACTATTCGATCGAGAGCGGCGCGGCAGCTTCGCATGAAGCCGGACAATGGCGCAGGCTGGGGAACCTGCTGCTGTTCACACGCTTTACTCCGGCAACCGAATTCGGCCGGCCGACCGCGAGCAGGGTCAGGCTGCCGGTGGTTTCGAGCGAAATCGACGTCAAGGATTGAGTGGGCCGCCGCTACGGCCAGCACTTTCTCGCGCGCAAATCCATAATCGACCGGATCGCGGCTGCGGCGTGCGTCGGCGAGAGCGATCTCATCATCGAAATCGGGCCGGGGCGCGGCGCGCTCACGGAAGCTCTGCTCGATCGCGCGACCAAAGTCATCGCGATTGAAGTGGACCCGGTGCTGGTTCACTATCTGCAACAAAAATTCCGCGCGCAACTGGAGACCGGCCGGCTCGAACTGATTCAGGGTGACGTGCTCAAGGCGGACCTGGCGAGCCTGTCGCGCAGGCGGGCGGCGATTGCCGGGAATCTTCCTTACTACATCACCTCGCCTATTCTCGAGCGCGTGTTCGCGCTCGAGAACGTCTGGATGCGTGCGGTGTTCCTGGTGCAACTCGAGGTCGCCGCGAGGCTCGCGGCCGGACCGGGCAGTCGCGACTACGGGTACTTAAGCGTGCTGACACA
This sequence comes from Bryobacteraceae bacterium, assembly GCA_030037375.1. Lineage (GTDB taxonomy): Bacteria > Acidobacteriota > Terriglobia > Bryobacterales > Bryobacteraceae > Palsa-187. Next base: position 1,823 of record JASHRP010000511.1, read on the forward strand.
GGTCCATGCGAAGCCCGAGATTCTCTTGGAAGTTCCGAGAGCCGCGTTCCGCCCGCCGCCCAAAGTGGATAGCGCGGCGGTTTGTTTGACGCCTCGCGATGCAGCAGGGGAGTGGAATATCGCGGATCGCGGCGCATTCTTGCGCTTCGCATCGGAATGCTTTCGGCATAAGCGCAAGACGCTGCGCAATAATCTGGCCTCGGCGTATGGACGCGATCGAGTGGATGCGCTTGAAGAAGGCGGTCTGCGGGCGGAGCAATTGAGCATCGCGAGGCTCGCGGATTTGTACAAGCGACTAGAGCAACCGGCCGCGTGACAGGTTGTCTATGACAGGTTCTTTGCGCGTGCTGATGCAAGAGGTGGTCGCGTGCGAACGCTGTCCGCGGCTCACGGAATATCGCCGCAAGGTGGCAGCGGTCAAGCGCCGCGCTTATCGCGAGTGGGCCTACTGGGGAAAACCGGTGCCATCCTTCGGCGACCCTCGCGCGCGGCTCTTGATCGTAGGCCTGGCGCCAGGGGCGCACGGAGCGAACCGGACGGGACGAATGTTCACGGGCGACCGGTCCGGAGATTTTCTGTATCGCGCGCTGTTCGAAACCGGATTCGCTTCCCAAGCCGAGAGCAAGTCGCGCGACGACGGATTGAAGCTCACCGGCGCATACATCACGGCTTCGGCGCACTGCGCGCCGCCGGATAATAAACCGGCTCCAGAGGAACTGGCGAACTGCCGCATTTATCTCGAAAGAGAGCTCGACTTGCTGAAGCAGGTCCGGGTGGTGGTGGCGCTGGGAAAGCTGGCGTTCGATACGTATTTAAAGATTCTGCGCGACCGGGGACGCATCAAGAGCCTGGCGCCGTTTGCCTTCGGACACGGGGTGGAACACAGCACGGGTGAAGGCATGCCGCTGCTAATCGCGTCCTATCATCCAAGCCAGCAGAACACTTCCACAGGAAAGCTGACCGCCGAAATGCTGCGCGAGGTGTTCGAGCGGGCAAGGCAAGTCTGCGGCTAGGCCCGCGTTGCTATACTGCCAAAGTCAGTGCCCTCTTCCGACCGGAACACCACTCTAATCACGGCCGTCACGCTTGCCGTCGCGGCGCTGGGAGCGTGGGGCGCGCTAAACTCCTACCTGGTTTCCGCGGCGTATTCGCAGCAATACCCCGACGCTTACGGAGGCGACCGGGCGCAGGTGCGGTTCGCGCCTCTGACCGCAAGAATTCCGCCGTCCGCCGAGCTCGGCTACATCACCGATCTCGATCCTTCGCAGCCTGCTTACGCGCCGGCGTTCCTGGCCGCGCAGTACGCGGTGGCGCCGCGAGTGCTGGCGCCCGTCAACGCTCAGACACGGCCGGAGTTCGCGGTCGGCAATTTCTCGCGGCCTTCCGATTTCGCCGCGACCGGCGAAGCGCACGGATATTCGCTGGTCGAGGACTTCGGCAACGGCGTAATCCTGTTCCATCGGCTATGAACGTCTTGGGCATATTCGCACTGACGGCGACGATCGCCTCCGGATGGTTCCTTGCGCGTGCGCTCACCGGAGAGGCGTGGAAAGGACCGCGCTGGGCCGGGCTGCTGGCGGAGTTATCGATCGGGGCGCTGTTTGGGCCGGGATTGGCGTCGATTTTTTATTTCTTCATGGTCGCGGCGGGAACGGCAAATCGCGCCAGCGTGATGCTGATGCTTTCGGCGATGCTGGCCGCAAGCGCGGCCGCGTGGTGGAGGCTCGGCGGAGGCATGAAACAGGCCGCGGAGCCGGTGCGGGCGTTCCGATGGACCTGGGCTTTGTGGATCGGAGTGGCGGTCGGGCTGATGTTTTTCACGCTCGATTTTCAAGCCGCGTCGAGCGCGAATCCAGCAGGCGAGTGGGACGCGATGTCCATCTGGAATCTACGCGCGCGATACCTCGCCTCCGGCGGGGAGTTGTGGCGGCGCGCGGTCTCTTCGGATTTAGGCGGGAACATGGCCGGCGCGGCACATCCGGGATATCCGCTGTTTCTTTCCGGCTTCATCGGACTTCAGTGGTCGGCGGAGGGAGGTTTGGAATCGGGGTTCGAAACAAGCGTGCCGATAGCGGCGTCGCTTCTGTTCTCTGCCGGCGCGTTAATACTGTTGGGCGCGAGCTTGGCGAGTCGAAGATCGGTTGCGCTAGGATTGCTCGCGTGGCTGGTTCTGCTGTGCTCCGAGGTGTTCGCGTCACAGAGCGCCGCGCAGTATTCGGATTTGCTTCAAGGGCTCGCGTTCCTGTGTGCGTTGGTGCTGCTGGAAGCCGCGGCGGATCGCGCGGATGCGCGGTTGTTGTTAGCAGCGGGACTTGCCATCGGTCTCGCGTGCTGGATCAAGAATGAAGGCCTGCCGTTCGCGCTGGCGGCATTGGCAGTCGCGGCGTGGCGCTTCCGTCTGCG
>JASHRP010000512.1 GCA_030037375.1 Bryobacteraceae bacterium
TCGACTACAATCCGTCCTCGTTCAACGACGTCACCGGCCTCAGCCAGAGCGCCGATTATCGCGGCGTAGCGCTGCTCCGCCCGAACGTCTCCGGCAGCGCGGCCAGCCAAAGCACGGCGCAGAGCCTGCTGACTTACTTCGCCGGCTATACGTTCGCCACGCCTCCGCCCTTCGCTCCATTCGGCGACTTGGGCCGCAACGCCTTCCGCACGCCGGGACTGGAACAGTGGGACCTGGACATCAATAAGAACTTCTTCATCCGCGAGAGCATGAAGCTCCAGTTCCGCAGCGAGTTCTTCAACGTCCTGAACCATACCAACTTCGGCGTTCCGAATAACGTCAGCACGAGCTCGGCGTTCGGGACCATCACGACAACTTTTCCGCCGCGGCAGATTCAGTTCGCGCTGAAGTTGATGTTTTAGCTCAGAGCCGTCTGCTCTTCTAATCCTCAGCTGCGAGCCCTGCGCTCGCGGCTTCCGGTTGGCCGACCCATTCTTCCTGGGCTTCGATGCGGATTCTTAGGCTCAGGTGGACAATGAGCGGAGCAGCGAGTAAGCCCGCGGCCGCAAGGGTGTCGGCAGCGCCGGCCGACAACCATCGCCCCAGTGGCGCGCGACGTCCGACGTATTCGACCATAATTGGGAAGACGAATGGCGCGATTGTCATTCGGAGCAGGCAGAAACCGAACCACACGCCACTCGCGATCAGAGCCGCCTTGGTCGCGAGGCGCAGCTCCGGAGAGATCGTCGGGTTCATCGTCGGACCGGCGATAAATCGCGATCAGCAACAAGATTGGTGCGAGATTCCATAACTCCGCGAGCAACGGTTGAAAGGCGACGGCGCCCGCCCATCGCGGAAAAATTGCCGGAAGGAGAGCCTGAAGGCTTGACGCTTCATACAAACCGAGTCCGCCAATTCCTACGCATGCCAGTAACCGGAATCTCCGCGGAAAATGGAGATCCCGGCCGTTGCGGGCCAAAGCGAAATAGAAGAGCGGACCGGTCGCCGTGAAAACGCAGCCGGCCACCAATGTCAAGATAATGAGCCAATGGAGGTCCGGATTTGCCGACGCAAGATCGGTCAGTTTCTGGACAGATGACCACACGGGCCCCAGGGCTCCCACTACGGATGCAATCAACGCAATCGCGGCGGCTTTCCGGATGTCGGTGAGCAGATTCGCCGCAGGGTGTCCGGAATCCGGAACCATCTATCGAGAATATCCAAAATTATTTTTCCCGGGGATCGCAAGAGAGGACGGCGCACCCGCCATTGCGCTATCGTGGGCCGTGAAGGATGAGTACGGCGGCGGCGACATTTCCGGCGACGAAAGCTAGGCCGGCAAGCCGGCTCTCACCCGCGACCATGGCGGCCATTGCCGTGGCCGCGCTGTTTATCGCCATGCGGCTCTGGCGCATGACCGATTTCGCGCTCGACGGGGACGAGATCTTCAGCCTGCAACTGGCGCGGGAAAGCTGGAGCGGCCTATTCGCGGACGCGGTCAAGGACGCGATTCATCCTCCACTGTTGTACGTGCTGCTTAAGTTCTGGATCGGAATCGGCGGAGAATCGCTGTTCTGGCTGCGGATGTTTCCGGTTGGCGCGACGACGCTGTGTCTGCTTCCGGTTTTCGCAATTTGCCGCGACCTGGAGATTTCGCCGGCGGCGCGCAACCTCGCAATCGGCATCGTCGCCGTGCATCCTTACGCGATGTATTACTCGCAGCATCTGCGAATGTACAGCCTGCTGATGCTGTTCGCTCTGGTGTCGGCGTGGAGATTCGAGCGTTACCTAGGCGAAGAATCGAGGCGAAATCTTGTCTGGCTTGGCGCGGTGAATGCGCTCCTCGGCTATACGCAATATTACGGCTGGTGCGTGCCGCTGCTCGAGTTCGCATATTTGCTGTGGAAACGCCGAAACACGATTCCGTTTTTGATCTCGACGCTGCCCGCGGCGATTCTGTTTGCGCCTTGGGCGATCGCCGCTGGGAAGGTTCTGCACGGACGCGGACTTCAGCAAAATCTCGGCTGGATTTCGAAGCCAACCTTCGGCGAGCTCAATTGGTTTTGGGTGGATCTATCGGGATTTTCGGAATTTCAAAAGATCGGCGGGGATGGCACGGCGTGGATGTTCCTGCTGTTCCTGCTCTGCTATCGCCGCTATGCCGAGCCGCGCGCGCGCTGGCTGATGTTGCTGTGGATCGCGCCAGCGCCGATTGCGTACGCATTTTCGCAGTGGATGCCGCAATCGATCTGGGGGCATCGGCACTTGCTGTTTGCCATCTGGCCGTTTTTCTTGCTGTTCTGCGATTCGGTTTGGCGGATGCATCGCGCGCTCGGCTACGCGGTGACCGCGGTAGCCGTCGTATGGGGTTACTATGCGATCCAATTTCACGAAAAGGACAATCGCAAGCTGCCGTGGGATGTGCTGACGATGCAGATGCTTGACAACGAACAAACCAAGATGGCGCACATTCCGGTGTACACGATCGATCCTTATCTTGACTATTCGATAAACTTCGATCTCGACGGCCTAAAGACCGGGCGCATTGGTCCGCTTGGGCCGCGCGTGAGTTCCCGCCGTGATCTCGCGCGCCTCTCCGCGAAGGCCGCGCGGTTCGAAGTGGTGAAGACGCAGAGCGTCGATCAGATTCACGCGCCTTACTTCTGGGTGGGTTGGACCGATTCCTCCTGGCGCGAAAAACAAACGCCGGTTCAACTTCTCGAGCAACGCGGTTGCGAGGGCGGCCAGGAGGTCTCGCAATACGACAGCTATCATCATGTGTGGCTCGCGCCGGTTCAGTGCCCTAACTAATGCCCGAAACATTTGACGTTATTGTTGTTGGCGGCGGCCACAACGGCTTGGTCACCGCCGCGTATTTGGCTCGCGCTGGGCGCAAGGTCGTCGTATTGGAATCGCGGGAATTGGTCGGCGGCTGCGCGGTCACCGAGGAAATCTGGCCCGAATACCGCGTTTCCACAGCCTCCTACCTTTCGAGCCTGATGCAGGAGAAGGTTGTCCGGGAGTTGGAGCTGGAACGCTTCGGCTATCGCGTCGATGCCAAAGATCCTGCGTTCTTTTCACCGTTTCCGGATGGGCGTTATCTCTTCATGTGGCAGGATCGCGCGAAGACGCTTCAGGAGATCGCGAAATTCTCGACCAAGGACGCGGAGGCGTATCCGAAATACGAAGATCACCTTGAGAGACTCGCGCAGGTGGCCGAGTCGTTACTGCTGACCACGCCGCCGAATTTTCCACCCGGCGGCATCGGGGATTCGATCGAGTATTTGAAACTGTTAGGGAAGCTGCGCGGGTTGTCGAAATCCGAGATCGTCGGCCTGGTCAAAATCTTCACGCAAAGCGCGGCGGAGTTCCTCGATGAATGGTTCGAATCCGAACAAATCAAAGTCACGCTCGCGACGGATGGAGTGATCGGCGCGAACGGAGGACCGCGCTCGCCCGGCACCGCATACATTCTGCTGCATCACTGCATGGGCGGCGTCAACGGACATCGCGGATTGTGGGGATTCGTGCGCGGAGGCATGGGCTCGGTTTCGAATGCCATCGCCGATTCGGCTCGCAGCAAGGGTGCGGTGATTCGTACTAACGTCACGGTGAGCAAGATCCTGGTGCGCGACGGACGTGCGATGGGCGTGGCTCTTGCAAACGGTAATGAGATAAACGCGCGAGTGGTCGCGAGCAACCTCGACCCTCGGCGAACATTTCTGCAATTGATGGATGCGGGTGATCTGCCGGCGGAATTCGTCGATGGCATTCGCAAGTTCCGATCCGAGGGAACTTCGCTCAAGATGAATCTGGGATTGACCGGGCTTCCTAGCTTCAAAGCTCTTTCCGGCGACGGGCCGCAGCATCGCGCGACGATGCACATCTGCCCCAGCGTCGAATACATCGAACGGGCCTGGGACGATGCGAAATATGGCCGCCCATCGCAATCGCCTTTGATCGAGATGACGATCCCGACGATGTATGACCCATCGCTCGCACCGGGAGGCCGCCACATTATGGGGATCTTCCTTCAATATGCGCCGTACACGTTGAAGGATTCCAATTGGGATCGCGAGCGGACGCGTTACACCGAACGGATTCTCGACGTGATCGAAGAGTACTGCCCCAATATTCGTTCGATTATCGAGCACAAGCAGACGCTCAGTCCGCTCGATCTCGAGCGCCGCTTCGGGATTACCGGCGGGAACATCTTTCATGGCGAGATGTCGCTGGATCAGATGTTCGTGCTGCGGCCTCTGGCGGGCTGGGCGAGCTATCGAACGCCGGTCAAAGGGCTGTACTTATGCGGCTCCGGGGCGCATCCCGGCGGAGGAGTGATGGGGGCTCCGGGGCACAACGCCGCGCGGGAAATTCTAAAAGACAAATAGCGCCGCAGAAGCCGCGATTTGTTACTCTGAGGCATGACTGCGAGATTGCTACTGATACTTCTCGCGGCCGCTGTCGTCTACGCCGCCGACCCGCCGCAAAAGACATTTCCTTTCGCCTACACACAGGAAGACTTACCAAACGGCTTGCGCCTGGTGACCATTCCCACGGATTCGCCGAATATTGTTTCGGTGTATATCGTGGTGCAAACCGGCTCGCGGAATGAGGTCGAGGCCGGCAAGACCGGCTTCGCCCATCTGTTCGAGCACATGATGTTTCGCGGGACGGAGAAGTATCCGCCGGCGAAGTACGACGAGATGCTGAAGCGCGCGGGCGCCGCATCGAACGCCTCCACCAGCAATGACTTCACTGTTTTCCACACGACGTTTTCTAAAGAAGATCTGCCGCAGATTCTCGACATGGAAGCGGACCGCTTCGAAAATCTGAAATATTCGCTGGAGGCGTTCAAGACCGAAAGCGGCGCAGTGCTCGGAGAATACAACAAGAACAGCGCCAACCCTGGGCAGAAGCTGGAGGAGGCGCTGCAAGACACGGCCTTCGACCGGCACACCTATAAGCACACCGTGATGGGCTTCCTGAAGGACATTCAGGACATGCCCAATCAGTACGACTACAGCATCAAGTTTTTCGACCGCTATTACCGGCCCGAGTACGCCACCATCATCGTGACCGGCGACGTCGACCCCAAGCAGGTGCGCCCGATGGTCGACAAAACATTCGGCGGATGGAAGCGCGGTTCGTATCACGCCGACATTCCCGTGGAGCCGAAGCAGCAAGGTCCGCGCGAAGCGCACGTGGATTGGCCTTCACCCACGCTGCCGATGATCACCATCGCGTACAAGGGTCCGGCGTACACCGATTCAAACAAAGAAAGCGCCGCGCTGGATGTTTTTTCAACGCTGGTTTTCGGGCAGAATTCCGAGCTTTACCAGAAACTGGTGGTGCGCGAGCAGAAGCTCGATAGCCTGGGCGCAAATTCGCCGGCGAGCGTCGATCCCGATCTGTTCACCATTCGCGCGAGGCTCAAGCATGTTGAAGACATGGCGGCGATCCGGCAGGAGATCCTCGATACCGTCAAACGGTTCCAGGACGAGTTGGTGCCGGCGGACAAGCTGGAGGCAGTGAAGAAACGCGAGCGGTACGGCTTCACGATGCGCCTCGATAATAGCGATACCGTCGCCCAGACGGTGGCGGAATTCGTGGCGTTGAAGCGAACTCCGGATACGATCGACAAGCTCTACGTGCAGTATGCGGCCTTAACGCCTGAGGATGTCCGTGAAGCCGCGCGAAAGTACCTCATTGAAAGCGGGCGCACAATTGCAACGCTCACGGGGGCGGCAAAATGAAATGGCTTGCGCTGCTTCCTTTACTTAGCGTCTGTGCGATGGCTCAAATGCGAACGGTCGCGCTGCCGGGCAAGACTCCGGTCGTCACGCTGCGTCTTGTGTTCACCACGGGAGCCGCGCAGGACCCCGCCGACAAACCGGGACTCGCGCGCCTGACCGCGGAAATGCTCAGCGGCGGCGGCACGAAGGATCTGACCTACAAACAAGTGGTCGATCAATTGTTTCCGATGGCCGCGAACGTGGGAAGCCAAGTCGATGAGGAAATGACCGTCTTCACCGGGGCAACGCACATCGACAATTTGGATGCGTATTACAAATTATTCCGCGCGATGCTGCTCGAACCGGGCTGGCGCGAAGAGGATTTCAAGCGCCTCAAGGATAACGCAATCAATTCCCTGAAGGTCGGATTGCGCGGTAACAACGACGAGGAACTCGGCAAGGAAGTGCTACTGAGCGAGCTGTACAAGGGAACGCCGTACGGCCACTATAGCGTGGGCACGGTGTCGTCGCTCGAGAAGCTGACGCTCGACGACGTGAAGCAGTTTTACAAGCAGCATTACGCGCAGTCGAATTTGATCGTGGGAATTGCGGGCGGATATACGCCGGAGTTTCTAGATCGGATCAAGAAGGATTTCGCGGCGCTGCCGGCCAAGGACTCCGCGCCGATGGCTGCGATTCACCCTCCGGCGATCGATCACACTCACGCGATTATCGTGGAGAAGAACACGCGATCCGTTGCGTACTCCTTCGGTTTCCCCATCGATGTGAAGCGCGGCGACCCGGATTACCCCGCGCTGCTGGTGATGCAATCGTATTTCGGTCAGCATCGCGATAGCGGCGGCGTCCTGTTCCAGCACATTCGCGAGATCCGCGGCATCAACTACGGCGACTACGCGTACATCGAATATTTCCCGCGCGGCGGCCAGCTCATGGAACCTCCGCAGAATGTGGCTCGCGGCAGTCAGGCGTTTCAGATTTGGATTCGTCCGGCGGAGCCGCCGCAGGCAGCCTTCACGCTCCGGCTGGGCGTTTATGAGTTGAACAAGCTGATCAAGGACGGGATTTCGCAAGAGGATTTCGACCGCACGCGGGAGTTTCTGACGAAGTACGTAAACGTGCTGACGAAGACCAAGCGCGCCGAGCTTGGATACGCGATCGACAGCGCGTATTACGGGATCCCGAATTACAACTCCTATGTAAAGGATGCGCTGGCGAAGCTGATCCGGGATCAGGTGAACGCCGCGATTCGCAAGCACTTGCGCACCGACCGGATGGTGATTGTCGCGGTGAGCGCGAAGGCCGAGGATTTGAAGAAGCAGATTATCGGGACGGGGCCGTCGACGATCGAATACAACTCTCCCAAGCCGGCTGAGATCTTGGCGGAGGACAAGATCGTCGGGTCGTTCGACATCGGCCTGCGGCCGGAGGATGTCCAGGTCGTTCCGGTGGACACGGTGTTTCAGTAACTGGGCCATCGCTGCTCTCCGATGCTGCGCTTCTGTGTTGCCTCTTTCCTCGTCGGGGTTGCTGTAGGTCCGGCGTGCGTGCTTGGGCTGAAGTTAATGCCGAGCCTCGGCTTTTTTCAGCTCGCGACACTGGCGGCATTCCCTCCCGGGATTCTGATGTTCGGAGACATGCCCGGAATCACGCCTGCGCAAGCGGTCGGGTTGCTGGGGGTGTGCTCGATCCTCAACGGCCTGCTGTACAGCGGATTTGGCGCGATGATTTATTGGAGCCGTCAGTAGGCCTGCTATCCGAAATTCTTCGGCTTCGGCGGAGTGGCGACGGGGCGCGTTTGGCCGTTTCACCCATCCAAGTCCGCTGGTTCCATGGCTCCGTGCCGGATCGTCAGAACCCGGACGATCTTCCTCGCTTCGTCAATCTCATAAATGGCGCGATACACGTGCGGTTTCCTGCCGTACAGAACATGACGAAGGGATCTTCCCGCCTTCCTGCTTTCTGGAGCCATAGGACATTTACGCGGAAAGGTTTCCAGACTGTAGATCGCGCGCTCAAGACCGTTGAACCAGTGGCCTGCGGCAAGGGATTCGAGGGCACGCTTCTCCTCAAAGAGAATGGCAAGGTCGCGTGCGGCTCGATCGGTCAGCTCAACGCGGAATGTCATGCCGCCGGCGAAACTCGTCGAAGACTTCTTTGGCCGGCCGCGACCGGCCGCATGCCACATCCTCCAATCCCTGGCGGATCGCCTCGTGGACATCCGCGCGGGCGGCGATGTCCAGAAGGCGCTGGTAGGCCTCCGCGTCCTGGACCACCGCCTGCGCCTTCCCGTTCACCGTAAGCACCACGGGCCGCTTGGTCCTCTTGAGTTGCTTCATGAACTCGCCGGAGCGGCGGCGGAATGTGGTGAGTGATTGAATGTCCTTCGTAATGTCGAGCATGGCCCTAGACCTATTTGAGCACCTCTAAAGGCGCCAAGAAACCTAGCCCGTAATTTCCACCCTGCGGATCGACGCCGCGCGTCCCGTCGCCTCGTCCACCTCGACGATCACCCCATGCAGCTCCCCGCCGTGCCGGGCGGCTTCCATGCGCACCGGCAACTGAGTCAGGAATCGTTCGATGATCATTTGCTTGTCGACGCCAATCACCGAATGATACGGCCCCGTCATTCCGGAGTCCGTCTGGTAGGCGGCGCCGCCGGGCAGGATACGAGTATCGGCGGTCGGAATGTGCGTGTGGGTTCCGATCACGGCCGAAACGCGGCCGTCTAGATACCAGCCCATCGCCATCTTCTCACTGGTAAGTTCGGCGTGAAAATCGACGAAGCGGACTTTGACATCGCCAAGCTGCGCGAGCAATGAATCCGCCTTGCGGAACGGGCAGTCGATCGGGGACATGTGCGACCGGCCCTGCAGGTTCAACACCGCGCAGGACACTCCGTTGCGCGCTTCGACGATCGTCATCCCGCATCCCGGCAATCCGTCGGGATAATTGGCCGGGCGAAGCAAGCGAGGCTGGCGCGGCAGGTATTCGTAGATCTCTTTCTTGTCCCAAATGTGATTGCCGCTGGTGAGCACGTCGCAGCCGTAGCCGAACAGCTCATCGGCCAGAGGAGGAGTGATGCCGAATCCCCCGGCGGCGTTTTCGCAGTTCGCGATGGTCAGATGAATCTGCTCAGAGGCGACGATCTTGCGCAGGTGCTGCGCCACCAGGTTTCGCCCGGTTGACGCAAAAATATCGCCGATGAAGAGAAGCTTGGTTATCGGGACTCTCGCTCACTAAAGAAGGAAGGAGCGCACCACCGCGCCGCACTAGCTCCCGTCATTTGACCCCAAACTCAGTAGGGCGGAGTCCTCCGCGCACCATCAGGCTTCTCCATGGCGGCTATCCGCCGGAGCTTGCTCACCGGCACGTAATCGAGCCGGACCCCATGACATTGACTGTTGGATCAATTTTTGGAAGCCGCTCGCAAAACGCGGCAGGAACGCTCCTTCACTGATGATACCAGGACCGCAAAAAGTTACAATGGAACTCAAGTACACCTCGCCACGTCAAACGGCCTTGAGTCCCTACGGGCCGTCGCGTCCGCGAGCTTCGACAAGGGACACAAAGGTAAAGATGAGGTTTTTCTTGTGGTTGGCGGCGTGCGCACTGATGGCGGCAACGTCGGCGACGCTACTGGGGCAAACTTATGTCATCCAAACGATAGCCGGCGGGAGCCCTGCGCCCGCTACGGCCGCCGCAACCAGCACGGCTCTTGGCTATCCGGGCAGAGTCACGGTCGGGCCGAATGGAAGCATTTACTTCACCGCGCTTAACTCCGTGTTTCAACTCACCAGCGGGACCATCACGCGGATCGCCGGTAATGGCCGCGCCGGTTACTCGGGCGACAACGGACCCGCAACCGCCGCTCAATTGAATGACCCGCAGGGCATGGCATTCGATTCCTCCGGTGATATTTATGTCGCCGACATGAACAATAACGCCGTGCGGATGATCAGTCCCGCCGGAGTCATCACCACCGTTGCTGGAAACGGAACGCCGGGGATGAACGGAGATTACGGTCCGCCCCTGCAGGCGCAGTTGGATCTTCCCACCGCCGTCGCGATCGATAGCAACGGCTACCTCTACATCTGCGATTCCGCCAACAACACGATTCGGCGCGTCGCCAACGGCGTGATCCAGCCATACTTGGGCAATTACATTCCGGGATTCTCCGGAGACACTACTAGCGTCATCTCGATGGACGATCCCACCGACATTTTCTTCGACACCTCCGGCAATCTTTGGATCGCCGACTACGGGAACGGACGCATTCGCGAATTCGGGACCGACGCTATTGTCGCCACCGTGGTGGGCGGAGGCACAACGTACACGGAAGGCGGATTTCCGCTGGCGACCGCGCTGGCCGGTCCACACAGCGTCATCGTCGACCCGGCTGGCGATATCTATATCGCCGACGCGGACGACAATCGCGTTTTCGTCGTGACGGCCTCGACCGGACGGATCACCACGCTGGCCGGAACTGGCGCGTACGGCTTTTCGGGCGACGTCCAGGCGTTCATCCAGTACTCGCGCCAGTTCACCATGCCGATCACC
>JASHRP010000513.1 GCA_030037375.1 Bryobacteraceae bacterium
CGCGTCGACCGTGACGCTGTCGCTCACGTAATTGAACGACCAAAGCGACCGTATCCGCCACTTCGAATCTTCCGGAGGAACGGGCCAGTTCAGATAGTTCCATGTGAGCTGCGCCGCCCGCACGCGATAAGTGGTAGAGATGAAATCGCCCTGCGGAATGTTGTTGCCGAACAGAGAGAGTGGAATGGCGGCAGTGCCGGTGCCGTTGCCGTCGGCCTGGAAGTAGGACAACTCCAGATGATTGAACTTTCCCGCCGGCATGGAGACCGATCCGCCGGGTGAGCGGGGCCGCGCGCCCGGCATCGCCAGGATCTGATCCTGCGGAACGGCCGCCGCGTTGCCGGGCAGCAATTTGCCCTTTCCGGCCGTCAGCCAGAAGAATCCGCTGAACGGCTCGCCGTAATCCGGGTCCTCCACGGAAATCGCGGGCGGAGCCGTGGTCGGAGCCGGGGTCTGCTGCGGGGTCGGCGGAGCGGGCGTGGGTGGCTGATCCTGCGCGAGAAGATCCGCGGTAAGCGCCGCCCAGACCATCGGCGCGAGCAGCAGGACGCCTCGCCGGAAAAGCATCCCGACCGGACGCCTCACCGCTTCCTCATGCCGGGGACAGCTATAGCTGTATTGGGTAAACGTTGAAAGAGTCGCAACTTAGAGGATAAGCTGCCTCTATCGAGCGGTTCAAGCGCGGGGCGGTCCACGGAAGCAAAATAGGTTGTCATCAAATGGTTTTGGTCGAGCCCCCGTCCATGTCGATCAGCGATCCGTGCAAAAACCGCCCCTCCGCGCTGGCAATAAACGCGGCTAGGGCGGCGATATCGCCCGGTTCGCCGATGCGAGTGATGTTTTCTTCTTCGACGTAGCGCTGCTCGGCGGAGGATACATCGATCTTTCGCTCCGCCGCGAACGCCGCCAGGCGTTTCTCGAACCGCGCTGTTCGCACGGTTCCGGGATTGATCGCATTCACTTGGACTCCATCGCGTATTCCGGCCTCCGCCATCGCCTTGGTGAAGGAGAGCAGACCCGCGTTAACCGATCCGCCAATCGCGAATTGCCTGCCCGGAGTCCTTCCGCCCACGCCCGAAATGAAAATCAAAGATCCCTTCGAGAGTTTCAAATGCGGCCAAGCCGCTCGCGTCAAGCGAACCGCGCCGAAGAATTTGAGCGCGAATCCATCCGCCCAGTCCTCCTCGGTCAGATCTTCGAATTCGCCTCGCTTGGTGGCGCCTGCGTTGTTTACCACGATGCTGATGCCGCCGAAGCGTTCGAGCGCAAAATTCGCGACCACGGCCGGTGCGTCCGGCTGCCGGAGGTCGAGCGCAATGGATGCGGCGCTGCCGCCGCCAGACTCGATCTCTTTCACGGTTGCGGAGAGCGCGTCGCGATCACGAGCGCCCAGCACGACCTTCGCGCCCTCTTCAGCCATGCGTAGCGCGATGGCGCGCCCGATTCCCCGGCTCCCGCCGGTCACAATGGCAATCTGCCCCGCCAGCCGCATAATCCTCCCTAGTATGAATCACGAGCCCACAGGATGGCAGGAAAGGCTTGGCAGCCGGAAGGCAGGATCAGGGGTTTTATTGGACCGGGCTTTTCATCGTGCCCTTCAGCGCCTCATCCAAATTGACGTGACCGGTATCGAGCAAAACGCCCATGGCCTGATCGAGAGTGACTCGGGCCTTCGCGTAGGTGTCGCGAGCCTGAACCTCGGCCAGCCGCGCCGCGTAAAGATCGCGTTCCACCAGGATCACGTTGTAGGAAGTCGAGAGCCCCGCCGCCAGCCGCTTCCGCTCCGCGTCGGTCTGCTGTTCCGCAAGTTGCACTGCCGCGCGCGCCGCGCTCACCTGAGATTTTCCCTGCGTCACGGCGATGATCGCGTTCTGGACGTCCACTTCCACCTGGCTCTTGGCGCGAACCGACGAATCCTGCGCCTGCCGCAGTTCCATGCGGGATCGGATCTCATCTGCCTGCGCCTGCCGGTTGTGCATGGGGAAGCTGACACTGACTCCGAATGCAAACTGCGGATATTTGAAGTTAAAGTCGTAGACAAACGCGGTACCGAAGATGTTATATAGCCCTTCCGTGTTCATGAGAAAGAATGCGTTCACATTCGGCAGCAGCGCGTTCTTGAGGAACGGCATAACGTCCTGCTGGCTCTTGATATTGCCCGCGGCAATCGCGATTTCCGGCCGGTTCTTTCCTGCGATTGCGACCGCATCGTCGAGGTTTGGAATCGTCTCGTTTTCAGGCTCCGGGAATGAATCCGTGGTCTCGATTGCCGCCGAAGCCAGCGGCTCATCGAGCGTCTTGCTGATCATCGTTTTCAGGTTCAGCTCGGCGTAGGTCACGTTGGTCTGCGCGATCGTCAGGTCACGCTGGCTGGTCGCCACTTGAGCTCGGGCGTTGTCCACATCCAGGCGCGCCATCACGCCGGCTTCGTAAGCGCGCGAATTGTTGGCGAGCAACTGCTGCGCAACGGTCAGCGCCTGCTCGGTCGCGCGCACCGATTCACGCGCGCTGATCAGATCCCAGTAGGCGCTTTCCGCGCTGGCTAGGGCGGTCATTAGAGTTTCGCGGAAGGATTGCCGCTCGATACCCTGCTCGTTCTGTGCTACCTCGATCAGCGCGCGGTTCACCTTGAACCCGAACCCGTTCACCAATTGCTGGCTCACGGAGGCCGTGATGCCAGGCGTAAACGCGGGATTAAACAGCAGGTGCAATTGCGTGGAAGTCTGCCTTTGAAAACCGTATGAGGCGCTAATGCTGGTTCCCGATGGGAAGGCCTGAACATAACCCACGGATGCCGCTATAGTCCCGGTCGTCACCGAGGGCTCGCCCGCGACCACCGTCGTGTTTAGCGGACTGGCTGTGTGGTCGACGCTGAGGCTCGCGCTGATAGTGGGATCGAAGACGCCGGACGGCCGTACGCTCACGGCGGCCGCTGCCCCGGTTATGCCTCCCGCGTTCGATGCGCCGCCGCTACCGCCGCCTGCCGTTCCCAGGATGCTGCCTCCTTCGGCTCCCGCGAATACGCCGCTCGGGATCGTGCTCTGGTCCACCCCGCGCGGGCTCTGGCCCGATCGCGCGCGCAGCAGATCGGTCTGCGCCTCCGACGGGTAATAGCGCGCATTCGCGACGGTCAGATTATTTTCCACAACCGCCTCGACCACTTGCGCAAGCGAGAGCCGCAGTTTCCCGTCCTTGACCTCCAACGGCGCCTCTGGCGCGTTTTCGAGCAGGGGGCCCGGAACGTAGCGGTTCTGATAAGGCTTCAGGACGTGAGGGAACACTTTCGCCGCCACGCTGTAATCTGGCGCGACCGGATTCGCCGTTGTCTGAGCCAATAGCAACGCGGGCCCGGACATGACGCCCGCGAGCAAGGCGGCGGCACGAAGCGTTGGTCGTTGCAGTACTCGCTTCATCACTTTACCTGCGCCGGCTTTGCGGCAGCCGCAGTCCCATAAGGGGGCGTCGGCAGCGAGGTGAGAACTCCCGTCACGGTGTCATCGAACTTGATGCCGTTCCGTTCGAGCGTCGTCCCCATCGATTGGTCCATGGCCACCAGCGCGTTCGCGTACG
>JASHRP010000514.1 GCA_030037375.1 Bryobacteraceae bacterium
ACCGCCCTTGCAAAGATAGCCATTGATCCGCGCGTCGTGCGCCAAAAAGACGAAATCTGGCCGGCCATCGTGTCTGAGGTTGATCCACGATTTCTCGGGGATGGGTATCTCGCCGAAGAGAATGTTGTGCGAAACGGCGCATTCCCTCAGCGCGCCGTCGGCAAAGAACCACGTGTAGCCGGCCGCGCAAGGATAACCATGGATTTCCGACGGAGCGGAGAGGCTCGTCCGGGTGAGGTTCTTAAGGTCAGGGTCACTGGCCGAGGCGACTGAGGTCAGCAACCAGCCGCACGAAACCGCCGCGAGCAAGTGCCGTGGCATGATGCTCCTTAACGCTGCACGCATGATTCCACCGCTGAAATCATTGGAAATCAGCGCCGAGTAAGGAACCTCTGGCGCTCGGAGAGCAGAGCGTGGGGCATTTAGCGCAACTGCGCCCGGCGGGCTATTGCGGACCGTTCCCATCGCTCTTAAGATCGGCACATGAGCTATCGCGAGCAAAATCTCGGAGCAGCGGTTGTCTTTCTTTTGCCCTCCCTCAAGCTGAAGGAGCCCTCGTCCGGCGCGTCGTCGCTGGAGTCGCGCCTGCATACCTTCCTTATGGACAATTTTGGCGGCTACACGGCCCAAGCGGGCAACATCTTCGGCTATTGGCGCGATGACCGCGGCCGCGATTCCTACGGAGAGCACCGCGAATTCAGCGTCGCCTTCGTCGACGATTCAAAACTCCCCATGCTGAAGGCATTCATCGCGAAGCTCGCCCGGGAGCTTGCGGAAGAATGCATCTACATCCGCGCCGGCCAGTCAGCGTCGTTGATATATCCGGCGTGATTCCAAGTCGCTCCATTTCCGTACGCAAGATCAAGCGCTGCTCCCCTCCTTCCTGTACGATTTTCTTGTGGCGGATAAAGGCCAGCTCTCGGGCATCCTTCTCGACTCCCTCGCCGAGCCCTGCTCAACCGGCGACCTCGCCCGCCGGGCCTTCCACAGCCGCACCCAGTTCTACGGACTCTTCAAAGCCCTGATCGAAGAAACGCCCGCGGCCATGCGTCGCCGGTTACTGCTCGAGCGCGCCGCTTGGACCCTCGCCAATACTACGCAATCCGTCACCGATATCGCCCTCGACGCCAACTACGGATCGCTCGAAGCCTTCACGCGCGCGTTCCGCAAAGCCTACTCGGCTTCGCCGAGCCTCTACCGCCGCATCGGCCCAAACCGCTTCTGGCTTCCCTCCCCGAATGGGATTCACTTTATGCAACCGGGAAGCCGCCTTGCGATTAATCATCCGAAAGGAGCATTCGAAATGGACCTGCTCGACCGTTTTGCCGGCAACGATTCTTGGCACACCCGCCGCCTGTTGAACAACGCCGCCCGCCTCACCGACGAACAGCTCGATCGCCCGCTCAAGGCTGTGGTCGAAATCCTGCCCTGGCGCGAGCGCACCAATTCTCTCCGCCAGCTTCTCGAAAACATCATCTTTACAAAAGAGGTCTGGGCCGCGGCACTCATCGGCAAGACTTTCGACGTCAGCGGCAGCCCGCCCGAGAAAAAGACTCCCGCCGCGATGCTCCAGCGCCTCGATCAAACCGACGCCGATTTGAGCCGCGTCTTCTGCGAAGTCGGCTCCCGCGGCGGCTGGGATGATACCTTCGTCGACGCCCTCTGTGAACCGCCCGAAACATTCACCTACGGCGGCGTTTTCGCGCACATCATGACCTTCAACGCGCACCGCCGCATCATGGCGCTCGACGCCTTCCGCGAGCTCGGCGTGCACATCGACGGCTTCGGCTGCCCGATTGAGTACGAACAGGCGATTACCAAATAAGAAGACGCTACTTGAACTCTACTTTGGTGGAAGCCTCGAAGTGCCGATGATTGCGGTATTCCACGTGCGCCTTCCATAGGCTGCCTTTGGAAGAACCGACTTCGATATCAAATGCCACCGGAAGCAAGTACGTTTGTTGACCGATTAACACATAATTCCACGATGTCTCTTCCGTCCAGGTATCGTTTTTGAACTCCTTGGGAAAGCCGGTCGCCTCGAATCTCGAGCGGACCAGATTCGACCTGCCGTCCACAAGGAATTCGCCCGAGCGAGCGGGGTTATAGACGACGACATATCGCCTAAAAAAGCTGGCGCGTGTGCCGATGTTCCCGAAGCACGCGTTGGCGGGACTGCGAAAACGGTACGCCAGAGCCGGCTGCCCGTACCACTGCTCGGGCCCCTCGAACTCAATCTGTGTCTTACATTGCGGATCGAACAGCCCCCTGAGTTCGTCTCCGAAAGCCACGTTCCAATCCCATTCGGGGAACTCCTTGCCCAGCGGCCACAACTGGCCATTTACCCGCACATTTCGACGGTTGAATCCGCCCTTGCCGTGGACGGCGATCTCGGCTTCGACCCTGTCCGTCAGCCGCCATTCTGTTTCACCTTTGCTTTTCGCGTAGCGCAGCGCCGTCTCATCGACAACAAAATCCGGCAGCTTGGTCGCGCGATCCAGATTCGCTTCACGTATGTGGCCCAAGTCCGGGACCCCGTCGGCGCCGCCGCACTGCAGCGCCAGGAAAGCCGCAAGCCACCCGAGCCGCCTCATTCCGCCCTCAAAGCCACATTCGGATCCACGCGTGCCGCCCGCCGAGCCGGCAGCCACGCCGCGATTATCGTCACTATGAACACGGCAATCAGCAGAATGGTGAGCGCCCACCCATCGAAGTGCTGATTCGAACCAAAGCCCGCGTTCGCGCTCAACTGGCCCCCGCCGCTCGGCGGAGGCGGCGCCGGCGAAACGTTTCCGTCTCCGTTGTCTGCGGCATTCGGCCCGAGAATCGCCTCTAACACCTGCACCAGTCCCCAATTGAGCGTCATCCCCACACCGATCCCGCACAACGCCAGCGCGACTCCGTACTGCAGCACCATCCGCACCACCGCGCCCGCCCGCGCGCCCAGAGCCATACGAATGCCGATCTCGCGAGTCCGCGAGTTCACCTCATAGGAGAGCAATCCATACAGGCCCACCAGCGCCAGCACCAAGCCGAGTACGCCCATTGCCGCCAGCGTATTCAAGCCCAGCAAAACTCCGTTAATCCACAGATCGAACATTCTCTGAAACGGTTGCGCCTCCGGCATCACCTGATCAGGATCGAGGTCATGAACAATCGCGCGAATCGGCTCTACCACGGTTTCCGGCTTTCCCATCGATGCAACCAGAAGCCGTATGTCGCGCCGGTTGGGCATCGCAAAAGGCAGGAAGATCGTGTCCAGCGGCGGGGTTCCGAAGGACATAAATGCGTTGATCTTCGCTACGCCGATCACGCTAACCCATTGGCCCGTGCTCAATTTGATCTGTTTCCCGACGGCGTTCTCTCCCGGCCAGTAGCGCTTCGCCAGGGGCTCATTAATCACGGCTACCGCTGGAGCGCCGCGCAGGTCCGCGGCCTGGAACGCACGTCCTTGCAGGATCGGAATGCCGAGCGCCTCGAAGAACCGTTCGCCGATCCATACGCCCGACACTTTGACGTCGTCATGCGCCACGCTGCTATTCGGACGAATCGTGGCGATATCCTGATAATCGACCACGGCCGCCTTCACACCCTGCGTGTGGTTCAACCGATCCACCAGATCCTTGAAGAATTGACCGGCGCGAGCTTCCTTCGCATGAATCTTCGGCGGTTCGAACTCGATTGACAGCAGATGCTCCACCTGGAAACCTGGATTCTTGACCGAGTTCACCGTTCCTTTATAGACGCCGACGTATAACACGCTGGTTGTGGTCAACAGCAAAAGCGAAATCGCCACCTGCCCCACCACCAAAAAATTTGAGCCTCGGAACAACCGGCCGAGCAGACTGTGACGCGGCGGATACCCGCCCCCCTCCTTGATCACGCTGTTGAGATCCGCCCGTGTCGCTCGAAAGGCCGGCATGAGCCCGAACAGAATGACGCTCGCGAGTGCGACGGCTACGCTGAACAGCAGCGCCCGCATATCTAAGACGAGCGGAAATGGCTGAGTGTCGAACTGCCCGAATTTTGGGGCAAGGGATCTCGCGAGAGCGATGGGAATCTCTCCAATCGCCACCCCCACGACCGCGCCGCCAATCGCCAGCAGCATGCTTTCGGTCAACAACTGCCGCACTAATCGAGGCCTTCCCGCCCCGATCGCCAGCCGCATCGCGATCTCCCGTGCGCGAGCCGGCGCACGGCTGGTCAGCAGTCCGGCCACGTTCAAGCAGGCAATCAACAGGACCACGCCAGCCATGGACATCACGACTGCGCCAAACGTGATTCCCGAGCTGCCGTTGGAACGGAATTGAAGCATGTTCCGCACCAACATGCTTCGATGACTGTTGGTGTCGGGATGATCTTTCGCGAATGTCGCCGCGATCGTCGCCACCTCTGCTTGCGCCCGGGCAAGCGGCATCCCCGGCTTCAATCGCCCATAAACCACAAGCGATCGCTGCGTGCGATTCTCAAGAAGGTCGGGCGCGGCCACGACACGCGGCGCGGCTCTCAGCGGGATGTAAAAACACGGATTGTCATCCAGGAGGTCGTCATCCACATCCGTAAATTTCGCGGCCATCACGCCGACCACGTTAAAGTCGACCCCATTAATTCGAGCCGATTTGCCCAATACCGCCGGGTCCGATCCGTACTCATCCTGCCAGCACGCATGACTCAGCACCGCGACCCTATCTTTCCCAGGAACCGCATCTTCTTCCGGCAGAAAGGATCGTCCAATTTCCGGCTGCGACCGCAACAGCTCGAAGAAGTTGCTGGTGACAGCCTTGCCCGGTTTTGCTTTCGGCGGGATGCTCGGATGCGCTGAAAACCCCGTAGACGCATCGAGGAATGCGGCGAGTTCCTCGAAGCTTGGGCTGCGATCGCGCACCGCCGCATATTCGGGATAGGAGATTAGAGTCGAACCGGAATCGAGCACCTTCGAAACGACAGCTACGACTTCGCCCGGGTGAGGAATTCTCGGAGGCCGAAGCAACAAGCCGTCCACTAGGGCGAACATTACGCAATTCGCGCCCACGCCGATTCCAAGCGAGAGCATCGCCGCGATCGTGAACCCAGGGCTTTTCGCGAACGCGCGTGCGCCGTACACGATGTCGCGCCAGAAGTCTTCGAGCCATTGAATTTGCCAGGCGCTTCTTGAATCCTCACACGCGCGCGCAGCAGGCCCGAACTCGCGCCGCGCG
>JASHRP010000515.1 GCA_030037375.1 Bryobacteraceae bacterium
GGATTGGGTGAATCTCGATGTGGTCGCGTACCTCGCAGCCGCGCGGTCCAGTTGGTCGTTCGTGCTGATCGGAGACGTGGTCACGGACGCAAGCGCGGTTAAAGGGCTGCCGAACGTGCGCCTGCTGGGGCGTCTGCCGTATCAATCACTGCCGGGATATTGCAAGACTTTCGATGTTGCGATTCTTCCGTTCGTGCTGAATGAGCTGACGCTGGCCGCGAATCCCTTGAAGCTGCGCGAATATGTAGCGGCCGGATTGCCGGTGGTCGCGACGCCTCTGCCCGAGGTTCGCAAGCTGGAGCGGTTTGTGCGGCTGGCTACTACCGGAAGCGAATACTTAGACCAGATCGAACAGATTTTGTCGGCCGGCGAGACCGGTCCGCGCCTGTACCGGTCGCGATGGATGGATTCGCACTCGTGGGACGCGAAGGTGGAAGAGCTTAGCCGTTACATCGCGGGCATCGGATCGGCGCGTGCGAATGCAGCGCCGGCGGCCGGCGCACGGCAGGTGGCTTAATGACTCTCGTTCGGATGGTTGTCGCGGTTGCGTGGTTCGCCGGACTGGCGAGCGCGGCGGATAAGTCGATCACGGCGTCAGTTGTGAATCCGCTCGAAAAGCTTCGGCCCGATACGGCCGCTCCGGAGAAGCCCATAAAGTCCGCGGAACTCTACGCCGCGCGCAATGAGTTTGAGCCGTTTCAAATCGCCCTCCGTTCGGAACGGGGAGACGCGGCCGGCATCGACGCGGATGCGGGCGATTTGCGGAATGGATCGGGCGGCAAGATCTCGAAGCAAAATATCACGATCTACTTCGAGAAATTCGTGAACATCACAAAACCTTCGCTCGAAGGCGGCGCAACCGGCCTATGGCCGGATCCTCTGGTTCCCCGTGTCGACCGGTACGCGAATGAAAAACGCAACGCATTTCCGTTCACGCTGCGGCAGGGACAAACGCAGCCTTTGTGGATTGAGGTGTTCGTTCCGGAGACCACGCGGCCGGGAGCTTATTCCGGGTCCGTGGACATCACGGCTCAGGGAAAGCTCATCGAGACCATTCCGATTCATCTGCATGTCTGGGCTTTCACGCTGCCGGCCACCTCGACTCTGAAAACGTCTTTTGGTCTGAACGGCGGGACGGTCCTGAAGGAGCACCGCGGGCGATATACCGATGACGAGGACTTGTACGATCTCACACGGCTGTATCAAGAGGCTGCCTTGATGCATCGGATCAGCACCAACGGCGGCACCATGATTCCACCGAAGTACGTTCCGGGCGGGGCAGTGGCTCGGTTGGATTGGCACACTTATGACCATGAGGTCGGACCTTTTCTGGATGGCACGGTGATCCCGCCGGATGCGCCGCTGCATGGCGCTCAGGCGACCTCCGTGGACCTGCGCACGCCCGGCACGTTCGGCTCACCGGACCAGCAACTGGCGTACTGGCGGGCATGGGTCAAGCACTTTCGCGAAAAAGGCTGGAGCGACCGGCTGTTTCTTTATCTGTGGGACGAACCGGCGATCGCGGACTATCAGAAAGTGATCGATCGCGGACGCGCGGCGATCGAGGCTGACTCGAGTATTCGCAGCTTGGTGACCGTGCCCTTAAATAAGCGGCTGGACGGCGTCGTGAAAATTTGGGCGCCTCTGGTCAACTGCCTGGAACAGAAGCCGGGTTTCGACAACTTCTGCATGGAAGCTCCGCCGCTCGACGCCTATGCAAGCGAGATCAAGGACGGAAAGAGTTTGTGGTTCTATCAATCCTGCGCAAGTCACGGTTGCAACGCTCCAGGCGGAACCTATTTTCAGGGCTGGCCGAGCTACATGATCGATGAGTGCGGGGCCGGCAACCGAGTGATGCCATGGGTGGCCTGGAAGTACCGAATCGAAGGCGAGCTGTACTACAGCATGAATGAGGCGTATGGCCGCGGGAAAGATCCGTGGGATAGCGTGTTGCTGTTTGGCGGCAACGGAGACGGGACTCTGTTCTATCCAGGCCGGCCGGACCGCATCGGGGGCCACTCCGATATTCCGATCGAGAGCATCCGTTTGAAGCTGATCCGCGAAGGCATGGAGGATTACGAATACCTTGCACTACTGGCCAAGTTAGCCGGACCCAAGCGAGCGGACGAATTCGCGGAACGGATTGTTGCGAAACCCTATCTTTGGGATTCAGATCCGAACCGTTTCCTGGCAGTGCGACAGGCCATGGGAGAAACTTTGAACCGGCTAGCTTCGGAACGATCCGAGGCGCGAGGTGATGCACAATAACGCGATCGATCGCGCGGTCCTGGAAATTCGCCGGCCGCTGGTCGAAGCCATTAAATCTCTTTCTCGACGCACTTCGAGAATTCGCACTGCCTGGATCAAACTGATGGGCCGTTACAACGCTTGTGCCAAATATCCAGCGCTCATTCCGGGATTTCATCCCCATCAACGGCTGCGCGATTTCTGCTCCGCGGATCCGAAAACGTATCGGGAGGAAACGGAGAATCAGGGGCGAGACCTGGCGCGGAAGGGTGTGCCCGCCGAATGCGCGATGCTCGCGGTCGCGCTGTATGTGGAAACATTTCTTCCGTACATGATACCCAACGACACCCAAGCGCCACGCTGGCGAAGGGCCTTGATCCGATGGTCATCCATGTACCAATTCTTCCTGATGTCGGGATATGCGCAGCACGCCGCGGAGGAAATGGCCATTTTGACCGACAAAGCTGCTCAAGCGGAGCGGCGGGCGCAAGCTTTTTCCGTGGAACTCGGTGAGGCTTACGAGAAGGAACGCCGCAGGCTGGCCCAGGATCTTCATGACGAGATAGGTCACGATCTGATTGTCCTGAAGCTTTATACACAGGTGATCGCGCTGGATTTGAAGAAAGGCGATGTCGCGCAAGTTCGCCGCAAGCTGAAGGAATCCGTTTCCTTGCTCAAGCACGCACTGACGGGCGTCCGGCATCTGACGTTCGATCTGGGGCCGGCGATCTGGAGCGAGCAAGGTTTCATTCCCGCCGTGCGCTTATATACCAGGCAGTTCGCGACGCGGACGGGGCTGCACGTTCGATTCGACGCGCTGCGGCTCAGAATCAAACTACCCTTGCATTACGAAACTGCGCTATACAAGGTAATGCAGGGCGCGTTATCGAACGTGGCGGCGCACGCCGGCGCGCGGAACGTGAAAATCACTCTCGCCAGCCGTCCTGACGGCGTAGTTATGCGAGTCGAAGACGACGGTAGAGGTTTTGACGTCGGAAGCAAACTCCGCAGACCGCCACATTCCTTCGGTCTTCGGGCAATGCGCGACCGCATTGAACTGCTGGGCGGAACGATTCGTTTCCAATCCCAAACTGGCCGCCGGTCGGCCCACCGCGGAACGATAATCGAGTTGCATCTTCCCTTGCCGGGCACGGAGGCCGCGGTTTGATGGAACGAATTCCTAACGAACGGATCAGCGTCTTGGTGTGCGACGATCACACCTTGTTCCGCGAGGGCATCAAGGCAATTCTCGAAAGCGAGCCGCGTATCGAAGTCGTCGGTGAAGCGGAAGATGGGCGAGAGGCTGTATCCAAGGCGCAACGGCTGCGTCCCGATGTGGTGCTGATGGACATCGCCATGCCGGATCTAAGCGGTTTCGAAGCAACCGGGCGCATTCTCCGCATCAGCCCCAAAACCAGGGTATTGATCCTCACGATGTATGAGGAAGAGGAAGTGATCACGCGGTGCCTAAAAGCAGGCGCGGCGGGTTATGTATTAAAGGATGCGCCACGGTCAGACTTGATCCACGCCATCGATGTTGTGAAGCGAGGCGGGCAGTACCTGAGCTCACGAGCTTTGAAAAAGGTGGTGAAGCAGCATGTCCACAGCGCCCGGCGAAATTCCGATGTCACCGGCTACGAACGGCTGAGCAGCCGCGAGCGCGAAGTATTGAAGTTGCTCGCCGACGGGCTTGCGCTGAAGGACATCGCTCGGCGGTTGGTTTTAAGCGTCAAGACTGTGGATGCTCATAAAACTAATATGAT
Source organism: Bryobacteraceae bacterium (assembly GCA_030037375.1). Lineage (GTDB taxonomy): Bacteria > Acidobacteriota > Terriglobia > Bryobacterales > Bryobacteraceae > Palsa-187. Next base: position 4,011 of record JASHRP010000515.1, read on the forward strand.
GCGGAAGCTGGATCTTCATGACCGCGCCGAGGTGATCAAGTACGCGATTCAGCGTAAACTGATCCGGCTTCCGCACGAGGTTAGGTAAGCGAAAAAGGGTTGGCCGGTGTCCCACTACCAGCCAACCCATCTACGGCGTGACCTCGAACGCGTCAATCACAGCCAGTCTCTAGCGGAGGACGAATCGTGCGTTCCCAAGACCTTGATTGTTAACGTGTGATTCGGTTCCGCCAGATTCTGGCCGTGTACCGCTGTCGTCGTCGCCAACGCCGAAGCTGAATATGCGTCGACAGTAGCCAGGAGTCAGGTAATCGAAAAAAGAGTTGGCCGGTTCCCCTAACCGGCCAACCGTCTATGGCGTGACGTCGAACGCGTCAATCCACACCCAGGCTCCAGCGGAAGACGAATCCTGCGTTCCCAAGACCTTGATTGTTAACGTATGATTCGCTTCCGCCAGATTCTGTGCCGTGTAGACTGTCGTCGTCGTCAACGCCGAAGCTGAATATGTGTCGACAGTAGCCAAAAGCGAGCCGTCGAGGTACACCTGCGCAATTCCGGACCACTGATCGCGATACCCGATCCAACTCACCGCTGAGCCGGAGAAGGTGAACGTCGCTGTGGAGCCGCTGTTCATGGCCAGGGTGGAAGAACCACTGATGCTCGGAGCTGTCGAATTGTTGTACCAAGTTCCGCTGTAGACAACAGCCGGGTTGTTTTGCGCATAGGTGACCGGCGCGGAGGTAATCGACGCCGGCGTGGACGCGGCCGATGATGAAGATGCCGACGAAGATGTTGTGCTCGAAGCGGTCGAAGGAGCGGGGGTGGTGACCGCGAACGCATTCACCCACACCCACTGTCCCTGCGAGCTGGCGTCCATCGTTCCCGTCGCGACAATGGTGAGGGTGTGCGACGTGTTTGCGAGATTGCTGACGGCGTATTGCACCTTCTGGGCCGTCTGGGTCGCCGCGTAGGTGTCGATGGTCGCCGCTAACGCACCGTCGAGATAGACCTGCGCGATTCCAGACCATGGATCGCTGAAGCCGATCCATTGCACTCCCGTTCCGGTGAAGGTAAATGCCGCGGAGCTGTCGGCGGCCATGGCGAGAGTCGCGCTGCCGCCGAGATTGAAGGCTCCGCTGTTGGGGTACCACGTGCCGCTGTACTGCACCAACGGGCTGGTCTCCTGATAAATTGTGGTTGTCGCGGAGGCCGATGTCGCGGCGCTTCCCGAAGCACTGCTACCCGATCCGCTGCCGCTCGATGCACTGCTGCTCGACGTGGCGCTACTCGATGTGGAGCTCCCGGTCGAAGACGATGAGGTTGACGTGGTGGAGCTCGCTCCCGACGAAGAAGAGGCGCTGGTTGTCCCGGAGGAGCTGCCGCTCGCGGAGGTTGTGCTAGATGAA
>JASHRP010000516.1 GCA_030037375.1 Bryobacteraceae bacterium
GGAACACTCCGGTCGAATAGCTCCGCAGTTTGAACACGCGCAGGTTCACCACCGGATGCTCCGCCATCAGTTCCCGTACCAGGAACGCGGCCATAAAGGCGCCGGAAGTGAGCAGCAATCCGGTGATGAAGTGCGAGGCGAACCAATCCAGTTCCTGCCCCTTATCGAAGGCGATCTGCAGCGCCGCGACCCAGATCGCCAGCATACCGATGCCCCAATAATCGATCGCCGCCTTGCTGCGCCGGATGTAGTGCGGATCGAACACGAACATCTGCACCATGATGATCGACAAGATACCGACGGGAAGGTTGATGTAAAACACCCATCGCCAGCTATAGCTATCGGTGAGCCAGCCACCGAAAACCGGCCCCAGCACCGGCGCGACCACGATCCCCAATCCCCAAAATCCCATCGCTTTGCCGCGCGATTCGGGCGGAAAAGATTCGAGCAGCACGGCTTGCGACAAAGGCTGCAGCGCGCCGCCGCATGCGCCCTGCATCACGCGGAACAAGATCAGAAAGGGTAAGGTCGGAGCAGCGCCGCAGAGGAATGAGGACAATGTGAACCCGGTCACCGAAAACAGCAAAAGGCGCTTGCGGCCGAAGTAGTTCGAAAGCCAGCCGGTGATCGGAAGAATGATCGCGTTCGCCACCAGATACGACGTCAATACCCAGGTGACTTCGTCGATGCTCGCGGATAAGTTTCCGGCGATGTGCGGCAGCGATACGTTCACCACCGTGGTGTCCAGAACCTCCATGAAGGTGCAGAACATCACCGCGATGGCTACGATCCATGGGTTTACATGGGGAGGATTTGCGTGGGGATGCGCGTGTTCTTGCTCGGAACTCACTTGCGCACGTTGACGGTCTGATCGCCCTCGATGTAGCCGATGTACAGAGTTCCGGCCGAGGCCGCCTGATCCTTCGATTTCGCCTTAACGCCGGTATCCACGTTGCGGAATGTCCCGTCCCGGTTGGGCGCCTGCAGCGCGCGAATATTAAGCTTGCGCCCGTCGACTGCGTCCACCTGAGTCAGCCGCAGAGTCATCTTGCCGAGCCCAAAAGCTTTCTTGCCTGGGACTTCCGCGATGGCTCCGGTCGCGGCAGCGCCCTTGGCGATCACCACAACTTGCTTGTCTCCCACGGTAACCGTCACGTTGTCAGATACCGTGAACCGCAGCAGTCTTCCGACGTCCGCCGTCAACGGAATATCTTCCGCGAGTAAAAGAGTAACCGGAATTGCATCCTTGATCGTCGCCGATATTGTGCTCGCGGACGCCGGAGCCGGAGCGTTCGCGGCCGCCGGTTGCGGAGCCGGCTGACTTTGCGCAGGCGGCGTTTCCTGCTTAGGCGCCGGGTTTACCGGCGGGGGCTGTTGCGCCGGGGCCGGCTGGGACGTTGCCTGGACCGCCGGCGTCACGGGCTGCGCGGGACTGGTCTGCTTCTGCGTGGACACCGGGGGCGGCAAATTCGTCGCGACCACGGCGCGCTTCGGGTTGCGCATCGCGTCGATGATGTTGTCGGTAACGCCCGCTTTGGCCAAGCGAATCAACTCCGATGGCGTAAGGGCGAAGTTAGTCTTATCCGAGGAGCGAATCGTCGCAATGATCTGGGCGGGCGAGACCTTCGCCTGGACCATCGCGATGACCTGGTCGTTGGTCATCTCCTGATCGGCCGGACTGGCGGGCGCTGGAGCCGGCTCCGGCTCAGTCTGAGCGGGCGGAGGATTCACCGCGACGGTCTCCGTAGGCGCGGGCGGCTTATGATGCCGGGTCCACCAGACAGCCCCGGCTGTTATCGCACACATTGCGATGACACCGCTGAGCACTGCGATAAGAATGGGGCCCTTTGAGCCCGATCCGGATGCGTCCGCGTTCTGAGCGTTTGCTATCTCCGCGCCCGTGTACCGGAGCCGCATGCGGTGCAGCAAACCCGAATCCGATTCGTGCTTGAGCGCAGCCAGCGCCATCACCACATCGTGCATGGTCTGCCAGCGCTGGTCGGGATCTTTGCGCAGGCAGCGCGCGATCACCATCTCGAGCTGCGGCGGCGCATCCGGAGCGTACTCCGCCACCGGCCGCGCGTCGTCTCGAAGAATCGCCGAAAGCGTGGTCAGCAGCGAGTCTCCCTCGAAAGCGCGCGCGCCGGTCACCATCTCGTACAGCACCACGCCGAACGAGAAGATGTCGCTGCGGGTGTCCACCTTTTTGCCCTGCGCCTGCTCCGGCGACATGTAGCTGACGGTCCCCATGATCGAGCCTTCAACCGTCAACTGCTGGGCTTCGGGAATCGTTCGCGTACGGTCCAGCGGATCGCTGAGAGAATTCAGCGGACCTCGGTCGGTGAGCTTCGCCAGGCCGAAATCCAGAATCTTGACCAGCCCCGATTCGGTCACCATCACGTTGGCCGGCTTGAGGTCGCGATGCACGATGCCGGCGTTGTGCGCGGCTTGCAGTGCGTCGGCCATCTGCACGCTGTACTTGAGGACCTGCGGCACGCTCAAGCCGCCCTTGGGGATCAGGTCGACCAGCGTCTTGCCGGACACGAACTCCATCACCATGAGCTCGGTTTCGCCTTCGGAGAGGATGTCGTGGATGACGATGATGTTGGGGTGGTTCAGCGCCGAAGCCGCCTGCGCCTCCTGGATGAATCTGCGCCGCCGCTCCGGGTCGCCCGCCGCCGAGGTGGTCAGAACCTTGATCGCGACCGTGCGGTTAAGGCGCAGATCATGGGCCTTCCAGATTTCGCCCATGCCTCCGGCGCCAAGCTTTTCGAGAAATTGGTAATGCTGTACTGTTCGGCCGACCATAGGGGAGCTGTCCGAGACAGAGTCTCTATTGTGTCACAACCCGGCGGCGGTTGCGCGGCCAGTCTTGTCTCATGCAAGAAGAGCCTGAAGCAGGGAACGGTTTCTCACACAAGATGAGCCTGAAGGAGCGATTGCGCATGCTGGGGATTGAAGATCAGCGTGCAAGACGGGGAACGATTGAGCCTGGAGCAGATCCGGGCGTTTTTAGAGGGCGCTCAGGAGCTACAGTTTGAGGC
>JASHRP010000517.1 GCA_030037375.1 Bryobacteraceae bacterium
GGCAGGCGCGTATTACGATCTCGCGACGCCGTTCTTTTCGGCCGAGTACACGTTCAACCATCTCGGCCTGAGCCCCGCTCTTCAGAACAACGTCAGATTCATGTACTGCGACGCCGGGCACATGCTCTACACCTACAAACCTTGCCTCGACAAGCTGAGGAGCGCTATGTCCGATTTCTATCGCGACGCGTTGCAGGCTCCCGCAACAGCTCCCAAATCGGGCAGCCACTGAGTTCGTACGGCGATCGGCCGCGGCGTTTCCGCGCGCGGCGAGGGTCCCCAAGGCGCTATTGAAGTTGATCTCCGCGTCGAACGAATGAACTGCTTGCATCCCCAGTCTTGTAGCGGACGTGCAGAGTGGCGGACGGCGCAAACTGGTTCGCGAATTCTCTTGCTGAATCGAAGGAGTGGAAGGGTTTCGTGTAGGAACCAGTCCAGATTTCGCCTTCAACCTCGTATTTGTATATCAGTTGCACATCGGGATATGGCAGGGTGGGCCCATACGATGCAAGAACTATGCCGGTTGTAATGGGCCATTGCTTGCTGCGGCGCTCCCTAATGGCTAGCAGGATACTTCGCACCAGGAAAACAATGACGCTGTCTAGAATCAGCGGCACTTATCGCCCATCGTATCTCGCGAAGGCGCATCGTTTGAACGCCGCATAGTCGACCGCGCGCCTCAGCGCCGCCCGCGCCAATAGTCGCGTGGAATCGAGCGTCGGCAACGGAGAGTTCGCGTCGTTGATCAGGAGCGGAATCTCGGTACATCCCAGCACGACCGCATGGCAGCCCTCGTCCTTCATTCGCGCGATCACTCGTTGAAAGTAGCCTGCCGATTCGGGCCTGAAGATGCCGTACACCAGCTCATCGAAAATGATGCGGTTGATCTCCGCGGCTTCGTCTGACGCAGTCCGGAGAAATTCGATTCCCGCAGCCGAGAGCTTCTCGGGATAAACTTCACTCTCGACCAGATAGCGAGTCCCCGTCAGCCCCACGCGCCGGAATCCGCGCGCCCCCGCTTCGTTCGCGACCACCTCCGCAATGTGCAGCCACGGCAATGGCGAAGCCGGCTCAACATAACGAAGCGCCTGATGAATCGTATTGTCCGGGCAGATCAGAAACTCGGCCCCGATCTTGGCGAGCTTAGTCGCGGACGAAAGCATTAACTCGCCGACGCCTCGCCAGTCATCGCGGTACACACATCGCATGTATTCCGCGAGCGAGTGCGTGTGCATCGAGACCTCGGGATGGTCATGCGGTCCGAGAAGCTCCGCGCCCTCCACGCAAATCGTTCGATAGCACAGCGCCGCACCTTCAGCCGAGCATGCGACGATACCGATATGACGAGACATCACTAACTTTGATTCGCCGCGGGCTGGTGATGCCGCGTCAGCAAAAGATCGATAATCAGCAGCCCCGCGCCGATCGTGATCATCGAATCCGCCGCGTTAAACGACGGGAACTCATACGATCCGAAAATGAATTGCAGGAAATCCGTGACCGTGCCGCGAAACAGGCGATCCAACAGGTTGCCCAGCGCGCCTCCCAGGACCAGCGACAGCGCGACGCGCATCAATCCTGAATGCGCGTTTCTGCTCGGCCCCCAGAGCATCCATGCAATCACCGCCATTACCGTGACCGAAACGCCGATCAGCAGTATCCCGCGCCACGCTGAATGCGACTCGGCGAGCAAACTGAACGCGGCGCCGGGATTCTCGGCATGATCGATGTAGAAGAACCCCGGAATGAACGTGGTCACTTGGCTCAGGGAATAAGCGCTTTGGATGTAGAGCTTGGTAACCCGGTCCACGATCACTACGGCGGCGGCAATCACGGCCGGAAGCCACGGTGATCTCTTCATTACGACATTTCCTTGAGAACCGGAACGCAGTGCTCGCACGCCGTCGGAAAATCCGCATCTTCGCCCACGCGAGTGGTGTACTTCCAGCAACGCTCGCATTTCTGGCCGTCGGCGCGTTCAATGACGATCCGATCGTTCGAATCCAGCGCTACTTGCGAAACGATGAACAGCATCGGCAGATCGCGCTCATAGCGCCGCAGAAGATCGGTAGCGCCCAAGCGCACCCGCGCTTCCAAAGAGGTCCCGATCAATTTCGCCTGCCGAGCTTCTTCCAGCGCCTTCAATACCGGCTCGCGAGCCTGCATCAGCGCATCCCAATCGGCGAGCTTCGCGGCATCCAGGCCGTGCGTCATCTCATCCGGCTCCGGCAGCAGCGTCAAATGGACACTATCCGGAGCGCCCGCCGGCTTTGCCGTGAAACCCCAGGCCTCTTCCGTCGTGAAGGCAAGGAAGGGAGCCATTAGCCGCACAAGCGCGTAATGCACGCGATACAGAGCCGTCTGCCCGCTGCGTCTCGACCGGCTGTTCGCCCCGGCCGTGTAAAGCCGGTCCTTCAGCACATCGAAGTAAACGGCGCTCAGATCGGTTGTCGCAAAATCGTAGATCGCGCGATAAACCTTATGAAATTCGAAAGCATCGTATGACGCGCGGCACTGCTGGATCAAACCCTCCATCCGCGCCAGAATCCAGCGGTCGATTTCGAGCATCTCCTCGACTAGCACCGCATCGCGCCCCGGATCGAAATCGAACAAATTCCCCAGGGCGTACCGGAGCGTGTTGCGCAGCTTGCGGTACGCCTCAATGAGCCGCTCGAGGATCGTATCGGACAGCCGCACATCCTCCGTGAAATCGATCGAAGCCGTCCACAGCCTCAGCAAATCCGCGCCGTACTTGTTCGTGATCTTCTCGACCGCCTCTGAACCGCGCGACTTCGACATCGCGTGGCCTTCGCCGTCAAGCGTCCAGCCATTTGTCGCTGTCGCACGATAGGGAGCCGCGTTCCGCAGCGCCACGGCTACGAGCAGCGACGAATGAAACCATCCCCGGTATTGATCGCCCCCTTCAAGATACAAATCCGAAGGCCATGGCAGATGATTCGACTCGTTGAGCACGGCCAGATGGCTCACGCCCGAATCCAGCCACACATCCAGAATGTCGGTCTCCTTGCGAAAGGTCGTGCCGCCGCATTTCGAGCATTTGAGTCCTGGTCCGGCCAACTCCTCCACCGTCATCGAATACCACGCGTCGGCCGAGTGCTTCCGGAACCGATCGATTACCCGGTCAAACACGGCGCGGTCCGCGACCGTCTCATTGCATGCTTCGCAATAGAAGATGATGATCGGCACGCCCCACACGCGCTGCCGCGAGATGCACCAATCCGGCCGGCCGGCGATCATGTTCGAAATGCGCCCTTCGCCCCACTCCGGTTTCCACTTCACCGTCTTTATGGCGTCGAGCGCTCGCTCCCGCAGCGACTTCCCGTCGACGATTCCGCGATCCATCCCGACAAACCACTGTTCCGTCGCGCGGAAGATGGTCGGCTGGTGGCAGCGCCAGCAGTGCGGATAGCTGTGATCGATCTTGCGATGCGCCACAAGCGCACTGGCCTTCTTCAGAATCTCCATGACGATCGAATTCGCATCCCAAACCGATTTGCCGATCAACTCCTCCGGCAATCGACCGGGCGCACCGTCCACATGGTAAAAACGCCCCGCCGCATCGACGGGGCAATAGGTCGGGATTCCATGCGCCTGCGCGACGACGTAATCCTCTTGTCCGTGACCCGGCGCAGTGTGGACCGCTCCCGTTCCCTGCTCCAGCGTCACGTGATCGCCCAGAATGCCGAGCGAATCGCGCTCGATAAACGGATGCCGAAAGACAGTCTTATCCAACTGCGCGCCGGCGAACTCCGCAACCACCGGATACGACTCCCATCCGCACGCTTCCGCCGTCTGCGCGAGCAAATCCTTGGCGACGATATACACGTCGCCGTTCACATCCGCACCAACATAGCGATACTTGGGATGAAACGAGATCGCGAGGTTTGCGGGGATGGTCCACGGCGTAGTGGTCCAGATCAGTCCGAACACCTCGCGGCCGAGCAACAGGGGATTGATCGCCTCCGGCTTCGAGGTCAGCGCGAATCGCACCCAGATCGAAGGGCTCGAGTGATTCTCGTATTCGATCTCGGCTTCCGCCAATGCGGTGCGATCGCGAATGCACCAGTTCACCGGCTTCAGTCCTTTGTATACGTAGCCGCCCTCCAGAAAATCGACGAACGTCTGCGCGATCAGCGCTTCGTAGTCCGGGCTCATCGTGAGATAAGGATCCTGCCAGCGCCCTAAAATCCCGAGGCGCATGAAATCCTTGCGCTGAAGGTCGACGTACTTCTCCGCGTATTTCCTGCAGGCAGCGCGAATCTGCACCGGCGTCATCCCGGCCTTCTTGCCGCCCAGCTCGTTATCGACTTGAAACTCGATCGGCAAGCCGTGGCAATCCCAGCCTGGTATGTAAGGCGAGTCGTAGCCCTCCATGTTCTTAAGCCGAACGATGAAGTCCTTCAACAGCTTGTTCAACGCGTGGCCGAGGTGGATATTTCCATTTGCGTACGGAGGTCCGTCATGAAGAATGTAGGTCGGCCGCCCCTTGCGAGCTTCCCGAATTCGCTCGTACAGGCCCTCGTCACCCCATTTTGCGAGTAACTTCGGCTCAAGCTGCCCCAGGTTCGCTTTCATCGAAAACCCTGTCTGGGGAAGGTTTACGGTCTTCTTCAATTCGACTTTGGCGGACTCCATGCGATCCCTTCATGGTAGCCGATTCCCGGATCGGCTCAAAGAAGCCACTTGGAATCAATAACCTATGGAATGAATCCGAACGGCATAGTTTCTTATTGACAGCCGATGAAGTTGGGATTAAGATTCTACTTCGCCTCCATTGAATTTATTGATGGGGGTGATAACGACGCTGAGAGCCGTGTTTAGGGAATCCATGAAGAGGACCGATGCTCCGCATGATGACGTTCCAAGTAGGTGAGAAAGTAGTTTACCCGAATCACGGGGTCGCAACGATCGAAAACATCAGCTCACGGGCCTTCGCGGACCGTTTCGAGCGGTTTTATCTGCTTCGTTTGACCTATAACAGTCTGACAGTCATGGTGCCGTTTTCCCACGCGCAGGAGTTACGCCTGCGCAAGGTAACGCGCAACGGGGACGTAGCTCGCGTAATGAGCTTCCTTTCCGAAGGCCGCTGCCGCCGGTACCAGGATTGGAAGGACCGGTTCAAGGAAAACACCGAGAAGATGCGCGATGGCAGCCTCCTGGCAGTGGCCGAAGTGCTGAAGAGCCTGCTCATCCTGCAAGCCCAGAAGCCGCTATCGTTCCGGGAAAAGAAGATGCTGGACCGTGCCCGCCACATGGTGATCACGGAGCTGTCGACCTCGCGTGGGCTTCCCGAACCGGAGGCCGCACAGGCGCTGGATCAGGCACTGGCAAAAGCCCGGCTGCATTTGCCCGAGCCGCTGTAGACCGGTCGCTCGATCTTTCGGACTGTGCCGGATCTGCCTCCGGAACGATCTGCAAACTTCTCTCGTCTAACCCTTCTAGGAGGAACTCCGATTTTAGCCGGTCCTAAGTGTGCCAAACTATAGGCAGGTATCGGAACCGAGGGTACCCGGCAGGTGTCCAATTAGCATGCGGTACTGGTCCTATTTAGCCGCGAAACTGGTAGTGGCGGGCGCGATGGTCCTGCTGCTTGGCAGAGCGATCGGCCTGCTGTTCGGCCGGCACTCCAGGCTCGCGGTCGATCTCTCATATACGTTTGCCATGCTGCTGGTCACGCTGCTCGGGTTCGGCGCTTTATGGCTGATTGTCTGGGATCAGCGCAGCCGCTGCCGCACATGCCTGCGCCGCTTGCGAATGCCGGTAGGGACCGGTTCGTGGTCGCACATGCTGCTGCTGGGAAGACCCAAAACCGAATATATTTGCATATACGGGCACGGCACGCTCAAGATCGCGGATCTTCAAATCACCGGACATGAGAATCCCGATTGGGAGCCGCACGGCGACGACATCTGGGCCGAGTTGGCCCCCAAGAAACCGCAGCCAGTGGTTCTTCCGGCTGGCGGCGACGGACCGGGCAACCGTCCTCGAAAGATCTATTCCATCGAAGAGTAATGCAGTGATCGAGCCAACCTATAGGACGCCCCTTGGCTGTTAAGCTGCGCAGTACCGGTATAGCACGGTTTCTTTTCACGCCGTGGGGCAAGGCAATCGCGCTCGGCTCCTCCATCGTGCTGCTGGCGTGTTTCTCCGTCTTCTTCTATTTCTATTTCCAGTTCGCCGCCGTAACCGACGCGAAGCTGAAGACCGGCTTCTCCAACATGAGCGTAGTCTACGCCGCGCCGCGGCCGGTGATCGTGGGTGAACCCGCGCGGCCCGACGAAATCGCGGAGTATCTGCGCCGCTGCCAATACTCGGAATCGAACAGCAGCCGCGCGGGCTGGTATCGCGTCCGTCCCGACGGCATCGAAGTGAATCCCGGCCCGGACGCCTACGATCAGGAAGGCGCGGTCATCAAGATCTCCGGCGGCAGGGTCTCCGAAATTATCTCGCTTGCCGACCATACCGATCGCACTGAATATTTCCTCGAGCCCGAGCTGATCACCAATCTCTTCGATCGTAAGCGCGAAAAGCGCCGCATCGTCCGCTTCGATGACATCCCCAAAGTCATGGTGGACGCCGTGCTCTCCGCGGAAGACCAGCGCTTCTTCCAGCACCCCGGCGTCGACCCAATAGGCCTCCTACGCGCGCTTTTCGTCGATCTCAAGGATCGCCGCTGGCAGCAGGGCAGCTCAACTTTGACCATGCAGCTTGCGCGCACGCTGCTGTTGACCAATGAGCGAACCTGGCGCCGCAAGGTGCAGGAGTTGTTCATCACGCTGCATCTGGAGCAGAAACTTACCAAGAAGCAGATCTTCGAGTATTACGCCAATTCCATCTACCTCGGCAACCAGGGAAGCTTCAGCATTGACGGTCTCGGCGAAGGCGCGCAAGTCTACTTTGGCAAGGACCTCAGCCAGGTAACCTTGCCCGAAGCCGCGATGCTCGCCGGGCGCATCCAGTCCAACATGTGGGATCCGTTCCTGCATCCGGAGCAAGCCAAGACTCGCCGCAACCTGGTCCTCAAGAACATGCGCGATGAGGGCAAGATCACGGCTCGTGAGTACGACGAAGCCTCGGTGTCGCCGCTAAAAGTCGTCCGCGGCACCACGCAGGCGACCGAGGCGCCTTACTTCATCGACCTGGTCAAAGACGACCTGCTCAGTCAGTTCCAGGATCGCGATTTCCAGAACGATTCCTATCGCGTCTACACCACGCTCGATATGAATCTCCAGCACGACGCCGAGGAAGCGGTCAAGAACGGCATCAAGGAGACTGACGACGCATGGCATCGCCGGTCCAAGCTTTACGGCACCGAGGAGTTTCCGCGCGCCCAGGTTTCCATGATCGTGCTCGACGCGGAGACCGGGGAGTTGAAAGCGCTGGTCGGCGGCCGCGATTACGGAACAAGCCAGCTCGATCATGCCGTGCGATTGCGCGCGCCGGGATCGTCATTCAAGCCTTTCGTGTATGCGACCGCGATGGAGACCGCGGTCGATAACAATGGCGGACCGGTGCTCACGCCCGCTTCCACCGTCGTCGATGAGCCCACCACCTTCTGGTTTGAGCAGCAGCCCCCCTGGACGCCTGCCGACTTCGAAGACAAGTACCAATTTCGCGCCGTGACTCTGCGTGAGGCTCTCGCGCATTCGATGAACGTGCCCGCGGTAAAGGTTGCCGAAACCGTCGGTTATGACAAGGTGGCCGAGATGGCCCGCCGCGTGGGATTGAACGGAAACATCAAACCGACGCCTTCCATCGCTCTCGGCACCTACGAAGTCACGCCTCTCGAGATCGCGCGGGCGTATACTGTCTTTCCCACGGGCGGCCAGCTTCTAGATACTACCTTCGTCAAGAGTATCCGTGCCCGCTCGGGCTCAACCGTCTTCGAAGCGCATCCGCAAAGCCGGCAGGTCATCGATCCGCGCGTGGCTTATCTAGTCGTGAACATGTTGGAAGAGGTGCTGCGCACCGGAACCGGCGCTTCCGTCGCCAGCCGCGGATTCAATCTCCCAGCGGCGGGCAAGACCGGTACGGAGCGCGACGGCTGGTTCGCCGGATTCACCTCCAAGCTCATCTGCATCGTGTGGGTGGGCTTTGACGACAATCGCGACCTCAAGCTCGAAGGCGCTCACAGCGCTCTGCCCATTTGGGTGGATTTCATGAAGCGCGCGCATCAGCATCGCGAGTATCGCGACGTCCATCCCTTTGAGGCTCCCGGCGGAATCGTCAGCGTGGACGTCGACGCCGATACGGGCGAGCTTGCCACGCCCCGCTGCCCGCGCATCCGCAGCGAAGTTTTCATCGCTGGGACCCAACCCGTGCAAACTTGTCACGTCCATGGCGACGGCCGCACCATCATCGCCGGATGGGAGCCGGTGCAACCTCAGCCTTCCACGTCCGAGCGCCCGGTCGCCGATGTTCGCGTCTCCGACCCCGGAGCCAGTCGCGTTCTTCGCATCCAGCCTGTCCAACCCTCCGAACCCCAGAAGTCCGAGAAAAAAGGTTTTTGGGGCCACGTCAAAGACCTTTTTAAATAACCTCCGGCTGCCGTTCCGTAAAGTACGCTACGCCGCTCGCCGATGGTAGAGTAGGAAAAAGACACAGTATCAAGCGAGGACGCTGGTTATGTTTTATTCTTCCCTGCTTCTCGTAACG
>JASHRP010000518.1 GCA_030037375.1 Bryobacteraceae bacterium
GCGCTTATGTGCCATGTTTTATCTTATCCATCCTGATCAGGGGGCCCGATCGGGCGCCTTGGCAGCCGAGCGTAGGGGCAGGTGCGGGAAACTGGCGCCCCGTGCAATCATGACGCATATGCGTAACGGATCTCACGTGGGACGTTCTTCAGATTGAGTGGATACGACGCAAGCTGTCAGCTCCGTCTGCCCCCGCTGCGGCGCCATGATGGAAGAAATCGAGAATGCCTTTGAGGAATTGAGGCTTACTCAGTTGCTGCTGTGTCCCTCTTGCTATCTGGTTGTTTGGCGGGACGATAGCGGTATGCATTTCGGCCAAGGAAGCCCGATTGGCTATCGGCATCCCATGGTGGAGACGTGAGTTCCTATGCTGTCGCGGAACCGGTGGGAACGCGCCGGCCTCGATTCGCCAGAAACAATTCGCCTGCTTCGCGTTCTATCTCTTGACCAAACTCCAATTTCCATCCGTCCAATCTCCTCGCGCGCAGATTCTCGAGCAGTTTCACGTCCCGCCGCTTTGCCGCAACCACCCCAAGCTGAGCTGCCACGCGTTTCTCGGCCTCTTCCGCAGACTCCTTAAGCTTCACGCACTCAACGGCCGAGGCTTTCCGAAAGTCGTCCAGTGCAGCCAATTCCAATCCCGTCACTGATTTCGCGGTGATCAACTCGCGCACAGACTCCTGCCTTAGGCGAGCCGCCTCCGCAAGCTGCGATTCAATCGCGTGCAGGTCCGCGCGAAGACGCTCCAGCTTCGACTCCTCCAGCCGCGCCTGCGTTCTTCGCCAATCGAGGACCCGGTCGAGCGGAAATTCGAACTTCTTCATCGGTTAGCGCGTGAGTCCCGCCAGGGCGTAAAGCTGATCGAGTGTCTTCTGCAGAGACTCGTTTATATCGGGCTCCTGGCGCAGAAAATCGCTTAGCTGCGGCTGCAGTTTGATAGCCGAGTCCAATCGCGCATTCGACCCAGCCGCATACGCGCCGAGATTGATCAAATCCTCCGACTGGCGATATGCAGCCAGCGCCTCACGAATCCTGCGGGCGGCTTCGCGCTGCTCCGCTCCGGCGACCTTCCCTGCCAACCGGCTCACCGAGTTCAGCACATCGATCGCGGGATAGTGCCCCTTCGCTCCCAGCTCACGCGAAAGAACGATGTGTCCGTCCAGAATCGCGCGCACAGCGTCGGCTATTGGCTCGTTGAAATCGTCGCCTTCGACCAATACCGTGAAGAAGCCGGTGATGGAGCCGCTCCGAAAATTCCCAGCGCGTTCGAAGATCTTCGGCAGCAGATTAAAAACGCTGGGCGTGTAGCCTTTCTGGCTGGGCGGCTCACCCGCCGCCAGTCCGATCTCGCGTTGGGCCATCGCCAACCGCGTTACTGAATCCGCCACCAGAAGCACGCTGTTCCCGCAATCCCGGAAATACTCGGCGACTGCCAACGCCACGAACGCCGCGCGGATGCGCAGAGGGGCGGGCATGTCGGAAGTCGCCACCACGACCACACTTCTCTTTAGCCCTTCCGCGCTCAGCTCTTTTTCCAGGAACTCGCGAACCTCGCGGTTACGCTCGCCGATCAGCGCGATGACACTCACATCTGCCGAGTGATGCCGGGCCAGCGCACCCAATAGCGTACTCTTGCCCACTCCGGAGCCGCCAAAGATCCCGATGCGCTGACCCTTTCCGAACGGCAGCAGGCTGTCGATCGCGCGAACCCCGGTCACCAGCGGTTCCGTGATGTGCTCTCGATCCAATGGTCCTGGTGGAACTGCGTATAGGTCTCGCGTGGATTCCGCTGCAATCGCCCCTTTGCCATCCATCGGTTTACCGAATCCGTCCAGCACTCTTCCAAGCAGCGCTGGTCCGACACCTACCTGAGCTTCACTTGGCCGGGCGATCACCGTGTCTCCCGCCTGCAAGCCGCCGGTCTCTTCCAGCGGCATCAAGAGCACCCGGCCATCTCGAAACCCGACGACCTGCGCACGCACAACTCGCTTTCCCGACGTCCCGCCAGAAGTATGGATCTCGCAGAAATCGCCCACCCCCGCCGCCGGGCCGTCCGAGGCCACCACCAATCCGACCACCTCTTTCACGCGCCCCGACCAGCGCGAGGTTTCGATCTTAGGCAGAGCCGCCAAGTATTCCCGAAGCATTAGCCATGCCTCCGCGCCAGCACGTCGGCGAAGCCTCGGTCTATTTCCGCGAGTTGCGTGTCCACGCTGGCATCCAAATCTCCGCGCGAGGTTTCGAAGATCGCGCTGCCGCGAGCGAGGCCGCGGTCGGCGGCGATCTCCAATCCAGGCGGAAAGTTCAAGCGGGCCTGGTTTTCCCGGATAATCTCGGCGTCCTGTGGCGAAACCCGCAGCCGCCTGGTTTCTCTCGCATCGCACTTCTGGAATGCCGCCTTCACCAATCCCAGCACGGCTTCCGGATCGGCCGCGATCTCCCGATGCAACACGCGCCTGGCCACGGCGATCGCCAGATCTACTGCCGCGCCCTCGAAATCCGCGCGCATCTTCTTACGCGCGCCGGCCAGCTCCTGGACCATCGCGCTGAAGCTCGCCAGTGCCGGATCGAGCTTCGTCTGCGCCTTTTGCGCCGCCGCTGCTTCGCCTGCCGCCAAACCTTTCTGGTAGGCCGCAGCCGCTAATTCCTTCTCGCGCTCCGCGTCGGCCGTCGGCGGCGGCCCGTTCGGTCGCGGCGGCGCAATGCTCCCCGCAATCGGAGCTTCTTGTCCGCTCTGACGCCACTGGATCGGCTGAGGATCGCTATTAGGGGATGTGGTCCGCCTGAGGATCCTAGACGACATACTGCTCTCCAGCCGTTCCCTTCAAGCTGATTACGCCCTCGGTCTCTAACTGGCGAACCACTGCGATAATTTGCTGCTGCGCCCCCTCCACTTCCTTGATCTTGATCGGGCCCAGCGCGTCCATGTCCTCGCGCAGCATCTCCGAACCGCGCTGGCTCATGGCCTGCATCATGTGATTCTTCATCTGTTCGCTGGTGCCCTTCAGCGCGACCGTCAAAATCTTGCGGTCTACCTTCGCCAGCACTTCCTTGACCGCGTTCACGTCCAGCAGCATCAGGTCTTCGAACACGAACATGAGATGGCGGATGGTTTCGACCAGCGTGGGATTCGTCTGCTCGATGGTTTCGAGAATCTCCTTGCTGGTGTTTGAGTCCAGCCGGTTGAACATCTCCGCGACGGCGTGAACGCCGCCATAGGCCTCGCGGCTCAGCTCGCCCAACGCCTTCAGCTTCGTGCCGATCACGGCCGCGATTTTGGAAATGATCTCCGGCGAAATCTCGTCCAGGCTCGCCATGCGCAGCGCCACGTCCGCGCGAAGCTCGACCGGCAGGGAGAAGAGCAAACCCGCCGCTTGCGACGGGTTCAAGTGAGAGAGGATCA
>JASHRP010000057.1 GCA_030037375.1 Bryobacteraceae bacterium
TTCCGCTTTACGCAGGCGGTTTTCGTCCCACTTGAAGTTGGGCCAGTCCGATTGCTGCCAGTTCCAAGGCATGAGCGATAGGAAGCTTTCCTATCGCTCATAATACGCATAATTATGATCGATAGCAATTTTCCTATCCCTCATAGAATCACGCCGCTGGAAGCGTCGTCACAAGCTCTCGCATGCACGCATGTTGCGCACGGAGGACCCAACCGATGGCGGTGAGGGTGGGATTCGAACCCACGGAACCCGCAAAGGTTCAACGGTTTTCGAGACCGCCCGATTCAACCGCTCTCGCACCTCACCGTCGCTTCCAATCTACCTGGTTTGAAGGGCACCTTGCAAACTCAAGTGGTGCGAACGGGGAGGGTCGAACTCCCATGGCCTTGCGGCCGCTGGAACCTAAATCCAGTGCGTCTGCCAGTTCCGCCACGTTCGCAAATCGGGTGGACTGTTCGCATTTTATAACGAGTCGCAGTCACGGCGCGGCGGCTGCGGCAATTTCTTCTGCCTCTAAGGCCGGCTTCAGTCGCGGCGCTTTGCGGCCGCAGCCGCAAGGCGCGGGATCCACGGCCCACCCGGCGGGATCCAAGTCTGGCCATTCGATGTGCAGGCCACAATGCGCCTCACACTCCGCTGCCAGCAGAGTGCCGTTCTTTCGGACGATCTGCTCGAAAATCGGGACGCGAAACATGTTCCAAAGGCGCCGCCGCTGCTGCAGCGTCAACAGAGCGTCTCCGGGACACGCGAGCACGATCACCGCATGGGTGAGCGGGAACGCCAGCGCGGGCAGACAGTCGAACTGGTCCCAAGTCGCGGCCACAGCCGCCGGCCGATACGCCGCCGCTTCGTGTCCCCATCCCCGCGCAAACACACGAACCGCGCCTTGCGAACGAAACCACGGCGCGAGCACCGCGGTGGGCGGAGCGGGCGGAATCGGATAGACGAAGGCACGCTTCGGACTGGCGACCCGCACAATTAGCTTCACTTAAGTGAGGTTCGGCGGGGTCCCGAGAATTCTCAAAAGATTTTCGCCGAAAATGGAGCGTGCATCCGCATGACTGAGTCCCAACTCATAAAGCGCGCGGGCCTGCTCCTCGAAAATCGCCTGATGCCACCCGCGGGGGAAGAATGACGAGTCCGTGCCAAACAGCAGCCGCTTTGCCCCGGCCACATCCAAGGCCCTTCGAAACACGTGGCGGAGCGCGCCTCGCGTTTCCTGATGATGCACCTCTTCGTAACGCATCCAGTGATTGGAGCTAGATGTGTCCAGATACACATTTGGACAAAGATCCGCGAGCATCAACGCTTCTCGAAAATAACCTGCTCCGAAATGCGGCACGATGATCGGAACCGATGGGAAGCGCAGCGCGACCGCATGGAGGTCGATGGGATTCGAGTACCGCATGTCGAATAAAGACGGCAGGCCGAGCTTTCCCCGCACCCCCACGCTCAACACACCGCAGTGCACGAAGACGGCTCGGCGGTTGAGCTGGGCCCATTCGAAAACGCGCAGCGCGGCTTCGTCGTGAACAAAATACCGATGCATGGCCGGAAAAAGGCACACGGCGTGAACGCCCGAAAACGCTTCCGGATGGAATGCGCTCGGATTCACCATCGCGAAGGCAAAAAAGCGTTCGGGAAATGCCTGGGCTGCGGCGGCGATGGAGGGCTCATCGCCCGGCACGCTAGCAATCAGAGCGGCTGCCTGGACCAGATTGCGGTCGAGTTCGGCGGCCCACATCCCGCCAAGCTCCGTTGGTTCGGCGGGAGGCATTTGCCACCCCAATTGCGCGCCCGCGGCTTCTAAGGTCAGACCGGGCTTCTGGGCGACAAGAGCCGTGAAGAAACCGTGTGAAAAGAAATGAACGTGAGCGTCGGCGACCGCCAGCGGCCCCCAAGGCGACTCCCGCTCCAGCATCAATTCAATTATGACCGGAGACGGGAATTTGCGTAAGACCGGTGGAGAGCGCCAACTGCGTTAGTCCCGCAACATTGTTTACGCCCAGCTTGCGCATCATGGTCTTTCGATAACTGCGCACGGTCTGCTCGCTCAGATCGAGCACATTTGCGATTTCCTTGCTGGTCTTGCCTTCAGCGACCAGTCTCAGCACCTGCAGCTCGCGCGGAGAAAGCGCCTGAAGCGCCGAATGCGACTGGCGCGCTTCGAGATCGCCTTTCTGGATGCGCGTCAGCAGCCGATCCGAGACTTGCGGGCTCAAATAAACTCCCCCACCAGCGACCATTCGCAATGCGTCGACAAGATCCATGTCGGAAGCCCGTTTGAGGATGAAGGCCCGTGCGCCGGCGCGGATCGCGCCGACAACGGAGTTCTCATCGTCGTGCATCGATAGAATGACGACTTTGCAGTCCTCATGAAATCGCAGGATCTCCTGCGTGGTCTCGATGCCGTTGAGACCGGGCAGGCCGATGTCCATGATCACCAGGTGAGGTTTGTGCCGCTTAACGAACTGCACGGCTTCGGTCCCGTTTTCGGCTTCGCCAACCACTCGAAACTCATTGGAGCGAGCCAAAATCGCCTTGATGCCGTCGCGCATGATCTTGTGATCATCCACGACCAGGACGTCGAGCGGCATAACGGATGGAAACAATTGTACTCTTTTTTGTTCCCGTGTCCAAGGAAATTCTGGCTGGTTTGACACGCCGATTCAACGCTTTAACGGCAGCCGCCGACAAGCGGGCTCGCCCGTTTGAGCGAATCGTTACGATCAGGTTGCGTTCGCCGCGCGCGGAAATGGAAATCTGCGCGGCGGCCGGGTCCGCTGTGAGGGGAGACAATACGGCGGAAGCGGCTTCGAAAATCGCGGCCGCCGAATCGACGGGCGGGGCAACGGAGCTCGCCCAAGTAAACTGAACGGTCCCCTTGAAACTTGCGCGAATGCTCTCCGCTAGCGCCTCCAGCGCTTTGTTCAAACCGAGCGCGGCGTAAGGCGGATTCAGTTCGCGGCTCAGCGCGCGGATTCGCTCCATCGCCTGATCCAGCGTCTGGGCCGCCTGCGCTACGGGAGCCGCGGCTTGCGGATAATCGGCCTGCACCAAACTCAGCTCGATTCCGGCTGCGGATAGCAGCGGACCGACTTGATCGTGCAGCGCGCGTCCCGCTGCGCGAAGCTTGGAGTTGGCTTCGAAGAGCTCGCGAGCCAACTGCTCCGCTTCGCCCGTCAGGGACATTCGCTAGCGTTTGCGCTGGATCGCCTTGCGCGCGGCCGCGGCAACATCACGCGCCCGCAGCCCGTATTTGTCCAGCAATTCATCCGGAGTTCCGGACTCCGCATATGTGTTCTGGATTCCGACGAATTCCATCGGCACGGGACGAGTCTCCGCGACCACCTGAGCCACTCGAACGCCCAAGCCGCCGTCCACCAGGTGTTCTTCGGAAACCACGATCGCTCCAGTCTCTTGCGCCGCGCGCGCGATTGCTTCACGATCGAGCGGCCGCACCGTGTGCAGATCGACGACCCGCGCGGAGATTCCTTCGCCTTCCAGCGTCTCCGAAGCGCGAATCGATTCGGCGACCAGCAAACCCGTAGCGAACAGCGTGACGTCGGTTCCCTCGATCAATTCAACCGCCTTACCAATCGTGAATTGCTGATCGGGAGAATAGACGATTGGCGCCTTGGCGCGTCCGGTGCGAATAAAGAGAGGCCCTACGAACTCCGCCGCCGCCTTCACCAGCTTCATGGCGGAGACTTCGTCCGCGGGCGAAATCACGGTAAATCCAGCCAGGGAGCACGCGAGGCTCAAATCCTCGACGCTCATTTGTGACGGCCCATCTTCCCCGATGGAAATGCCACTGTGCGTGCCGACCATTTTCACGTTCACTTTGGGAAAAGCCGCT
>JASHRP010000519.1 GCA_030037375.1 Bryobacteraceae bacterium
CTGGTTGCCGTGCTCGCGCTGGCGGGCGGTCTGAGGACCGCGTTCGAATCGACCGGTAATCCGTTGAATGTTCTGGTGATGCGTAAAGGGTCCACGGGCGAGGTGAATGGCGGAATCACGCGCGAAGTGTTCGATGCGCTGAGGCCCATGCAAGGAATTGCGCGCGCGGCGGATGGGCATCCGCTCGCGTCGGTGGAACTGGTGACGGTGATCACTCTGCCGAGCGCGGACAACCCTGAGGGCGCAAACATCACGCTACGCGGATTGGGCGCGGTGGGATTGGAGCTTCGTGAGGAGGTACACATTGTGGAGGGCCGCTGGTTCCGGCAAGGCCAAAGGGAACTCGTCGTCGGCAAATCGATTGCGAAGGAGTATCCCAACGCGCAGATCGGCAAGAAGCTCCATTTCGGCAAGGGCGATTGGGAAGTGGTTGGCGTGATGGATGCCGGCCAGGGCGCGACCAACAGCGAGATTTTCGCGGATTTAAATCAGGTGACCGGCGATTTCAACCGGCAGGATGGCCTGAGCTCAGCTCTGGTGCGCGCGGAAGATGCGGTGACCGCGGACGCCTTGATAAATTCGATCAACGATGACCGGAAGTTGAACGCGACGGCGCAGACCGAGAAAGCGTACATGGAATCGCAGACCAGCTCGGCGGAGCCTGTGAAGTATCTGGGGATTTTCGTTTCGATCGTGATGGCGGTGGGTTCGAGCTTCGCCGCGATGAATACTATGTACGCGGCGGTGGCACGACGCGCGAAGGAGATCGGGACGCTGCGGGTTCTAGGATTTTCGCGGCCGAGTATTCTGACTAGCTTCTTCATCGAATCCATGCTGCTTTCGCTGCTTGGAGGCGTGTTGGGGTGTCTGTTGGTCCTGCCGTTGGACAATGTAACGACCGGCATACTCAATCAGGCCAGTTTTAGCGAGGTCTCGTTCAATTTTCACGTCGGCCTGGATGCGATGGCGGTGGGCATCGGGTTCGCGCTGTTCATGGGCGCGGTGGGCGGCCTGTTTCCAGCCCGGATGGCGGCAAGGAAAGAAATCTTGAACGCGTTGAGGGATCTGTAAGAGATGGACGCCGATCTGAAGAGCCTGCGGATTGACCGCAGCAAGAAAACGAAAAGCGGGCCATCGCGCTGGGCAACCGCATGGATCATCGGCGGAGTCGTGTTGCTATTGCTTTTGGGCGCCGGCCGGTACGCGTACGGAATCCTGAACAAGAGTCCTGAAGTCGAAGTGATGCGTGTGCGCGCCTCTACACCGGGCGATACGCAGGACGTGGGTCCGGTGATTCTCAACGCAACGGGCTATATCGTGGCCGCGCATCGCATCGAGCTGGCTTCGAAGGTCGTGGGAAAAGTGGAGTGGATCGGCGTCGATAAGGGCGATCACGTCGAGAAGGACCAAGTGCTGGTGCGGCTGGAAGATGAAGAATATCGGGCGCAGGTGCAGCAGGCCGAAGGCAACCTTGCGAATTTGCAGGCGCATCTGGAGGAGTTGATGAACGGATCGCGTCCGGAAGAGATCGCGAAAGCGAAAGCCGATTTGGATAGCGCGGAAGCGGATCTGGTGAACGCAAAGGCGAATCTTGATCGCACCAAACAGCTCTACGCGGACAAGGTCACGGCCAAGCAGACCCTGGAAGACGCGACCGCGCGGTATGACGGGCAAGTGGCTAAAGTGGCGTCTCTCGACCGCACCTTCGAACTTGCGAAACTCGGCCCGCGGCGCGAGGAGATCGATGCGGCGCGCGGGCAGATTGAACAAGCGAAGGGCCAGCTCGCCTATGCCAAAACGCAGCTCGATAATACGATCATCAAGGCGCCGGTCTCCGGGACGATTTTAGATCGGAATGTGGAGATTGGGGAGTTCGTGACCACCGGATTTGTTGGAGACAAGGGCGCGAAGGGATACGTGGTGGCTCTGGCGGATCTGAACGATTTGAAAGTCGAGCTGGATATCAACCAGAACGATTTTGCCCGGCTGGGGCCCAGGCAGAAAGCGTCGGTAACCACCGATGCGTTTCCCGATCGCCGGTACGACGGCGTGATCGACGAGGTATCACCGGAGGCGAACCGGCAGAAAGCGACCGTGCAGGTGAAGGTGAAGATCCTAAGACCGGACAGCTATCTTCGGCCCGAGATGAATGCGAGCGTCGGATTCCTTGCAGAAAAGAAACCGCAGGAGGCCAACAAGGGCGAGGAGAAGCCGGTGATCGTGATTCCATCGTCTGCCGTGAAAGGCGGAGCGGTTTTCGTGATCAGCAACGAAAAGGCCGTGCGGCGCTCGGTGAAAACGGGTCTGACGGTGACTCTGCCGGGAAATAAGTCCGGCGTACGAATCGATCAGGGCCTGATTGGAGGCGAGAACCTGATCCTGAATCCACCCGAGGATTTGAAAGACGGCGACCGGGTGAAAGCGAAGAATGCGGCATGAGCAACGTTGTCATACAGACCCGCGACCTCACCAAGGAGTACATCCGCGACGAATTCCACGTGATCGCGCTCAAGGACGCGAGCATCGAGATACATTCGGGCGAGTTCGTGGCGCTGATGGGGCCTTCGGGCTCGGGAAAATCGACTCTGCTGCACCTGATCGCCGCGATGGACAGGCCGACGGACGGGGAAATCCTGGTGCTGGGGCAGAACCTGCGCGCTTTGTCTGACCGAGAGATCGCGCACTGGCGCAACGCGCACGTCGGGTTTGTGTTTCAGAGCTTCAATCTGATTCCGGTGCTGACCGCGATCGAGAATGTGGAGCTGCCGCTCAAACTGACCGCTCTGAAGAAGAAGGAGCGGATGGAACACGCCGCGACCGCGTTGAAGCTGGTTGGGCTCGGCGACCGGTTGAACCATTATCCGCGCCAGCTCTCCGGCGGACAGGAGCAGCGCGTCGCGATAGCCCGCGCGATTGTGACCGATCCGGATTTGATCCTGGCCGATGAGCCGACTGGCAATCTTGACGCCGCCGCGGCCACGGACATCCTTACGCTGCTTGTGAAGCTGAACAAGGAGTTCGGCAAGACGATCGTGATGGTGACGCACGATCCTCACGCCGCGCAATACGCCAGCGTCGTGCGGCACCTGGAGAAGGGTGAGCTGTTACCCTTGGCGCAAGAGCAAGCTCACTGAGTCAATCGATGTGCTTGTCGCACTCCGCGATTTCCGATTCCGCCAGTTTGAAGCGGCGCTCGGTCTCCGGCGTTTGCGGCGACCAATTCTTCCAGCGGGAGCGGTTCTTCTGGAAGAACATCTGCGCCCAGCCATAGTTGCGATTCGCTAGCAGCATGCGGCCATATAGATCGTCGAGGTCGGCCGTGGCCTCAGCGGCTTCGAGCGTCGGCTTGCCGGCGCCAAGCACGCGCGCCGCGATCGATTGCGCTTGTTTGACCTTCGCGGCTGCTTCGTCGGAATGCCCGGCCTCAAACGCGCTTTCCGCTTGACGATTGATCTCGTTCAGTTGAGCGACAGTCTGCCCGTACCAGGGAGGGAGCGCGCCCTCGTGATCTTCGGGTGGCGGAGCCGAGGCGCAGCCACAGAGCATCGCCACGGCAGCCAATGCGAGCCAACGCATCGTTTCCAGGGTAACCGATGCCGTTATTGCGTCGTGATCGAGATCGCCGTGGAGCGCTGACTTTCATTGTTCGATTGATCTACCGCGG
This sequence comes from Bryobacteraceae bacterium, assembly GCA_030037375.1. Lineage (GTDB taxonomy): Bacteria > Acidobacteriota > Terriglobia > Bryobacterales > Bryobacteraceae > Palsa-187. Next base: position 3,665 of record JASHRP010000519.1, read on the forward strand.
AAACCTGATAACGGTAAGTCTTGCCGGCCTGGACGTTAGCGTCGTGATAGGTCGCGGCCGTGATCAGCGATGCGACCTTCTCAAATGCGCCGTTGTCCACGGAGCGAAAGACGTTGTAACCCTTGAAGTCCGCTTCGGTGTTCAGATCCCATTCAAGCTCGATGGCATTGACGCCAGCCGTCGCAACGAGACCGGTCGGCACGTCCGGCGGAAAAACGTCGACTCGGGAAAGCGGTTGCGGGAGCGGATCGGAAATAAGGCTCTGGTGCTTATCGTCGGTCATCGCGAGCACAAGGTATTGGTAGGTCATGCCGAATTGCGCGCCTTCATCCAGGTATTCGGGTTTGTCGGTATCGGCGATGGGCTGCGGCATCTCAGTTCCGATCGAACGCAGAACACGAAACTTCGATCCGGGTCCTTGCCAGGTAAGCCGTACTCCATCTTTGAGGCTCTGCGCCGCCAAATTCGTAGGCTTTGAAAGCGGCGCGATGACGTTGAACACCAGAGGCTGCCCCCAGACCGAAACCTTACCTTTGGGACCGGTGGAGCGCACGCGCAAGATCACGTCTTTGCCAATCCAAGGTTGCGTGGGAAGGCGGTACTCGAATGGGCCCGGAGCCAGCGCGGATGTCCCGGGCGCGGCAGGGACGGAGTAGTGGGTCGCGGTGCGCACCCAAACAGTAGGATCGCCCGCATTGTCTCCAGGACCGGCGTAGAGATCGACGGATCGAAGGGACTTGAGGGGTTTCCCTTCGGTGGTGATCGCGGGGATGGTAAACGCGGCAATGATTCGATCGCCGTACTCCACAGCGCGGAGATCCGTCACCAACACGGGCACGTCAAGAACCGGAGGCTGGATCGGGCCGATATAACCGGGGCCGAGAATCTGGCAACCCGCGGAAAATACCGCCAGAGCGAGCAGCGCAGACCGCGATGCCTGCGCCTTCACAAAAGCCTCACAGAATGTACCGGCTGAGATCCTGGTCCTTGACGATATCGGCGAGCTGCTTGCGGACATAGGCCGCATCCACCTTGACGGACTTCTTCTTGAGATCGGGACCGTCAAAAGAAACGTCTTCGAGAAGTTTCTCGAGAATCGTATGAAGACGGCGCGCGCCGATATTCTCGGTTGAATCGTTCACGGTCGCGGCGAAGCGAGCAATCTCCTCCAGCGCATCCGGCGTAAAGGTCAGCTTGATGCCTTCCGTATCGAGCAGCGCCTGATACTGCTTGATGAGCGCGTTCTTGGGCTCCTTCAAGATGCGAATAAAATCTGCCTCATTGAGGGATTTGAGCTCGACGCGAATGGGGAAGCGGCCCTGGAGTTCCGGAATTAAGTCGCTGGGTTTCGAAACGTGGAACGCTCCGGCCGCGATGAACAGAATATGGTCCGTGCGCACGAAGCCGTATCGGGTGTTCACCGTGGTTCCTTCGACGATGGGCAGAATATCGCGCTGCACGCCCTCGCGGCTCACGTCCGGGCCGTGGCCGCCCTCCCGGCCGGCGATTTTGTCGACCTCATCGAGAAAGATGATGCCGCTGCGTTCGACGCGGTCGATGGCCGTTCGCGTGACCTGATCCATATCGACCAGCTTTTGTTCTTCTTCTTGAACCAGGTAATCGAGCGCTTCGCCGACCCGCATCTTCCGCTTGCGAGTCCGGCCGCCGAACAATCCGCCGAGCATGTCCTTGAGGTTGATATCCATCTCCTCAATGCCTGCGGCGGTGGTGACTTCGAATGTGGGCCCGCGCTCCTTTACGTCGATTTCGACCATCCGGTCGTCCAACTTTCCGGCGCGCAGGCGCTCACGCAGTTTTTCGCGGGAGCGTTCGTTGCTCTCAGCGGTCTCAGGCTGCGGGGGCATCAGCAGGTCGAGCAGGCGCTCTTCGGCGTTGCGCTCGGCGCGCTCGCCGACTTCATTGAGGCGCTCCTCCCGGAGCATGTCGATGGCGATCTCCACCAGATCGCGGATCATGGATTCGACGTCGCGGCCCACGTAGCCGACCTCGGTGAACTTGCTGGCTTCCACCTTGAGGAACGGCGAATTCGCAAGCTTGGCCAGACGCCGGGCGAGCTCGGTCTTTCCGACGCCGGTGGGCCCGATCATCAGAATGTTCTTGGGCATCACCTCATCGGCGATCTCCGGCTCCAGTTTCTGGCGACGAATCCGGTTGCGCAGAGCGATCGCGACGGCGCGCTTGGCATCGGCCTGTCCAATCACGTACTTGTCCAATTCGCGAACAATCTCGCGCGGCGTCAGTTCGTCCAATACAGGCTCGTCTTCGGCGGCTTGCGCGGGAAGATAGATAACCATCAGCCCAGCTCCTCGTAGACTATCGACTCATTTGTATAGATGCATGTCTTGCCCGCGATCTCCATGGCCTTTTCGACGATGGAGCGTGCGCCTAGTTTCGTATTTTCGAGAAGAGCCACGGCCGCGGACTTGGCGAAGGCTCCGCCGGACCCGATCGCGGCGATACCGTCGTCCGGCTCAATCACGTCGCCGGTGCCGCTAACTATATAGGTTGTATCCTTATCCGCAACCAAGAGAAGAGCTTCGAGGTGACGCAAAACCCGGTCGGTTCGCCATTCCTTCGCCAATTCGACGACTGCGCGGGATAGATTTCCATTGTGCTGCTCGAGTTTGGCCTCAAAGCGGGCGAAGAGCGCGAAGGCATCAGCCGTCGAGCCGGCGAATCCGGCGACGATCTTGCCGCCGTAAAGACGCCGCAACTTCTTGGCTGTCGACTTGAGAACTTCGGATCCCAACGTAACTTGGCCGTCGCCAGCCATGACCACCTTGCCATCGCGGCGTACACAAAGGATTGTAGTAGAACGAATTTTCAATTGTTTCGGCACGAACCTTCAGTTTGGCACAGAAGTCTGAAGGACTCATTTCTCTGGACCGGAACCGTTCGGCAGAAACCCATCTATTGGCGGCTTGGGCAGAAATGGCGTGATCGTCACCTCTCCGCAAAAGCGATAGATTCCGGACAATCGCGCTCGCAACGGATGAAGGTCTCCGGAAAGAAAGAAGTCGAGCCATGCCGGCTCAATGCACGTTCCCGCGCCATCATTGATGCTGTAGCCGACCACCACGTAGGCGGACCGGCGCGGCAGCAGCAAGACCTCCGTTACCGGTTGAGGCTGGAAGAGATAGTCGGGACAGTTCTGGCACACCCACACCGGAAGCGGGTGATTCGAAGCATCGAACGAAGCCAAGCCCGGCACGCCCTGCAGGAAACATGTTGAGGGGGAAACGTTCTGGATCGCGAGAGTGATCGCGTGATTGCCGACGCCGCCGTCCACCTGTTCGGATTCCTTATCGTCGACGGCGGCCGATAGTTGGAGCGCCACGCAGGCTGGTGCCTTCGCCGCAGCGCTGCTCTGAGCGGCGGCGCTGCAGATCACGACAAATCCCAAGAAACAACAACTTCGCACGCTATCACTATAAACGCATCACGAGACCACCCGCGCGGTCGAGCTGAAAGCGCCAGGCGGGCGGGATCAACGTCGTCGAGCCATAGTCGAGAATCAGAGCGGGACCTGTTCGAAATTTCGAGCCGAGGCGATCGCGATTCCAGACCGGAATGTTGCGCCATGAACCGTCGACGAAGAGCCGGCGCGAGTCAGGCTGGCCAGAGACGGAGTGACTGGCATTCCGCAAGCGCGGCTTCGGAAGCCGTGTCCGGGCACGCACGCGGACCGTGACCACCTCGATTTCGCGATCCGGGTTTGAATAGCCATAGAGCCTTTCGTGTTCGCGATGAAATCGAGCGGCAGAAGCGGCTATCGATTTCGGACAAGACACATTGATCTCGTAACTTTGGCCCCGGTAACGGAGATCGGCCGTGCGTTCAATGGAGGCGCCGGGGGATTCTCGCGAAGCCTTTCGCTCCAATTCCGCGAACGCAGAATCCGGATCGGCTCGACCGAGTACGCCTAACGAGTAGTCGCGGACGGCATCGGCCATCAGCATCCCTAAAGCGGAAAGCGCGCCCGAGTAGCGCGGTACGATAACCGATCTAATACCGAGTTCTGTGGCGATCTCGCACGCATGCAGGCCGCCGCATCCGCCGAACGCGACCAGAGCGAAGTCGCGAGGATCATAGCCGCGTTCCACGGAGATGGTTCGGATGGCGCGCTCCATGTTCGCGTTGGCGACGCGCAGAATGCCCTCCGCGGCAGCATCGCGCGACAATTTGAGCCGGTTTGCAATCCGCCCGACGGCCGCGGCGGCACGGCGGGCATCAATCTGTACAGCGCCTCCGAGCAGCGCGTCAATCCGGCCTAGCGTGACATGAGCGTCGGTAACCGTCGCCTCGAGCCCTTTGCCGTAGCAAGCCGGACCGGGATCAGCTCCGGCGCTTTCGGGTCCGACACGCAGCAAGCCGCCGGCATCCACGCGAGCTATCGAGCCGCCTCCCGCGCCGACTGTATGAATGTCGAGCATGGGAATGCGAACCGGCAGGCCGTCTATGACGGATTCCGTGGTTTCGCGCGGCGAGCCGTCCACGAGGCTGACATCGGTGGACGTGCCTCCCATATCGAAGCCGAGCAAGCGGCGGAAGCCGCTCAGGCGCGCGGTTTCCAGCGCTCCGATAATGCCGCCGGCCGGCCCAGAGAGCACTGTGCGCACTGCGTGGCGGCCCGCGTCACGGGCGGAAAGGAATCCGCCATTCGATTGCATGATCGCGATGTGGAAACGGCGCGAAGCCGCGAGCTCGCTTAAATACGCTTCCATCAGCGGTCCGACGTATGCGTTTACTGCCGTTGTGGCGGCGCGCTCAAACTCACGGAATTCGGGACTGATTTCGTGCGAGGTGCACAGATACACGCCGGGACGGGCAAGCGCCCTCGCGACGGCCCGTTCATGCGCCGGATTCCGATAAGAATGCAGCAAGCAGATCGCGACGGAACGAGCGCGGGCTCGGGCGAGCTTTGCCGCCAGGCGCTTCAACGACGCGACGGAGGGCGCGCGAAGTACAGAGCCGTCGAATTCCATGCGCTCCTCCACGCCAAAACAATGATTTCGATCGATCAGAAGCTTACGCGGACCGGGAGTCAGGTTATAGAGCTCTGCTCGATTCTGACGCCCGATTTCCAAAAGATCCTCAAATCCGGCAGTCGTCACGAAGCCGGTCCGCGCGCCTTTGCGCTCGAGCAACGCATTCGTCGCGACAGTCGAGCCGTGAACGACATTGACTCGCCCGCTCGAACCGGTCGCGGCTCGTTCAAGGCCGGCCAAAATCACCCGCGCGGGATCGCTTGGGTTGGAAGGAAGCTTGAAGGATTCCAGACTTCCGTTGTCATGGAGGATCACGAAATCCGTGAACGTTCCCCCAGCATCGACGCCGATGCGCATGTAAACCGATTGTACATGCGTCATCATGAAAGGTAGTGATCTCGCTCCGGGGCGTAACCAAGCAGTTTGAAGGCGCGCGCCGCGTGACCGCCCTCGACCGCATCGACCTGGAAATCGCCAAGGGCGAGATGGCGGCCATCATCGGGCCGTCCGGTTCGGGAAAATCGACCCTGCTGAACCTGATCGGCGGCTTGGATCGCGCCAGCGAGGGCGTGGTCGAGCTGGATGGCGCGGAGCTTTCGCGATTGAGCGACGATGAGCTGACCCGCGTGCGGCGAGACAAAATCGGATTCATTTTTCAGTTTTTCAATCTGCTGCCGTCGCTATCGTGTCTCGAAAACGTCTCCTTGCCACTGCACCTGCGCGGATGGCCGCGGAAAAAAACCGAAGAGCGCGCGAAGGAGCTGCTGAATCTGGTGAAGCTGGACTCGCGCATGAGCCACTTGCCGGACGAATTATCTGGCGGCGAAAGGCAGAGGGTCGCGATTGCTCGCGCGCTCAGCGTGTATCCGCCCCTTCTGCTGGCCGATGAGCCGACCGGGAATCTGGACACCGCCACAGGTCTCGAGATTTTGAAGCTCATTCACGATTTGCATGACCGGCTTGGATCTACCGTGCTGGTGGTGACGCACGACCTGAACGTCGCGGAGAGTTGTCCGCGCACGATTCATATTCGTGACGGCAGAATCTTCGAAGATGCCCGGCGGCAGGAAGCGGTTCGATGATTCTCCTACGCCTGATCAGTTGGCCGTACGCGCGTAAGCACGGGGTGCGATGGTTGCTGACCATGGCGGGAATCGTGCTCGGCGTGGCGGTCTTTGTCGGAATGCACACGGCGAATCAGAGTGTGCTCGCCGCGTTCCAGAGTACCGTGAATCGAATCGCGGGCAGCACGCAGTTGCAGGTTTCCGCAGGCGAGCCAGGTTTCGAAGAGGGAGTGCTCGATCGGGTCCGAAGTCTTCCCGAAGTGAGCGCCGCGGCTCCGGTGATCGAAGCCCCAGTCTCGGTGGACGGCACGAATCTGCTGGTGCTCGGCGTGGACATGCTCGGCGACCGCAAGCTGCGCAACTACGATTTGGAGGATTCGGAAGACGGCGTCGACGACCCTCTGGTTTTTCTGGCGCAACCTGATTCGCTGATGGTCAGCGGAACATTCGTAGAGCGGCACAAGCTGGCGATCGATAGCAAGATCCCGATGCAGACGGTCGCCGGCGAGGAAGTATTCACCGTCAGGGGGATCATGAAGCCCGGGGGCTTGGCGAGCGCCTTCGGCGGAGATCTCGCGGTGATGGACATCTACGCCGCGCAGAAGATGTTTGGCCGAGGACGCCGGTTTGACCGGATCGATGTCGCGCTTCAGGACGGCGTCAGCCTGGATGAAGGCGAGCGAAAACTTGAGGCCTTGCTTGGGCCGGGATTTCAAGTGCAGCCGCCGAGCTCGCGCGGGGAGCAATTCGAAGCGACCTCGCGGATTTACTCCGTAGTGTCTGACCTCGCCAGCGTATTCGCTCTGTTCATCGGGATGTTTATCATCTACAACACGTTTGGGATTGCGGTGACGCAGAGACGCGGGGAGATCGGAATTTTAAGGGCTTTGGGGGCGACGCGAGGGCAGATTCGCACCCTGTTCCTGGCGGAGAGCGCGCTTACCGGACTGGCCGGGACCGTCTTGGGCATCTTGGCTGGCTTGCTTCTGGCGCGGGCGATGGCGAGTTACATCGGAGGATTCCTTGAAGATATTTACGGCGTCGCGCAGAGCGCCGCCGAAATCAGCCTGGACCCCGCGATTCTTGGTGTCGCGGGCGCGATGGGCATGCTCACCAGCTTGGCCGCGGCGGTGATTCCCGCACGCGGCGCCGCGCGAGTCGACCCGGTGAAAGCGCTGCAAAAGGGGCAGTATCAATTGCTCGGCCAAGGCGAGAACCAGGTGCGCAGGTGGTGGGCGCTTGCCTGCGCGATCGCCGCGCTGGCCGCGCTCGCGTTCCGCGGCGGAATATTTTTGTATATCGGATTCCTGCTGGCGGTGCTTGCGGCCGTGTTGTTGTCGCCGGCGGTGACGTTATGGCTCGCGCGGGTGCTGCGTCCCCTGCTCGGCCTGCTTCGTCCGGTCGAAGGGACCCTCGCGGCGGACAGTTTGATCCAATCTCCACGGCGGACCTCAGGAACGGTTGCGGCGCTGATGTTGTCGCTTGCGCTGGTCGTGTCGCTGGGCGGTCTGGCGCGAGCAAGCTACGACTCCATCTCTGAATGGATGCACGAAGCGCTCAATCTTGACCTGCTGGTAACGCCGGTGGAAAACCTGACGAATCGAAACTTTGTGCTGCCGGTGTCGCTCAAGGACGCTCTCGGCAAAGTGGATGGGGTTGCCGACGTGCAGATGGTCCGGAGCGTTCGTATCCTGGTGAAGGGTACTCCGGTGATGCTGCTGGCAGCCGACGAAGGCGCGTTGCGCCGCTTATCGAACCTGTCCGCCGTGGAAGGATCGAGCGACGAGATGTTCCGGCAGACGTTTGAGGGGCGAGGAGTCATCGTGTCGGAAAACTTCGTTCGCTTGCACGGCGGGCGACTCGGAGAGCCTCTCGAAATCCCCTCGCCCCAGGGAAACCTGCGCATCCCGATCGCCGGCGTAGTTCGCGACTTTTCGGATCAGCAGGGCAGCATTTTCATTTCGAGAGACCTCTATGTGCGAGCGTGGAACGACGATGGGATCACCAGCTTTGGGATCTTTATACGTCCCGGCGCGGATGAGGCGTCGGTGCGCCGGCGGATTCTGGATGCCTTCGCCGGGAAGCAGCGGCTATTTGTGCTGACCAACGGGGAGGTTCGGAATTACATTGTCCGTCTGACGAATCAATGGTTCGGACTGACCTACGTGCAGATCGCGGTTGCGGTCCTGGTGGCGATTCTGGGAATCGTGAACGCGCTGACGGTTTCGATTACGGACCGGCGCCGTGAGTTGGGAATGCTGCAAGCGGTGGGGGCTCTGCGCTGGCAGATCCGCCAGACCATCTGGCTGGAGGCTGCGGCGATCGGCGCGATCGGATTGGCGCTGGGACTCGCGCTGGGCGCAATTCAGTTGTATTACAGCGTCGAGGTGGTGCGTCTTGACATTATTGGAGTAGCGCTCGGTTACGCCTATCCGTTCGGCATCGCGGCGGCGTTGGCGCCGGTGATCCTGGGCGCTGCGTTGCTCGCGGCGCTTGGTCCGGCGGAGCGGGCAGTGCGAGGATCTTTAGTAGAGGCTCTTGAGTATGAATAGGGTTGAGTATGAATAGGGTTGTGATTGTGTTTTTGCTCTCTGCCGGCGCGGCGTTCGCGCAGAACGGGCACGACATCATGTTGGAGGTGCAGAAGCGGCATCACTCGATGTCGATGCGCTACGAAGGCACGATTCAAAGCTGCACTACGCCGAAGGGTTGTCCGCTGGATAGCAAATATCTGATTACCAAGCGTTGGGTCTATGAGAGGATCGGCGATTTCGGAAACAGCAAAGCGATTGTCCGGTTCACCGGACCGGCCGAAGTTAAAGGCGTGGCGCTCTTGATCGTGAATCATCCCGACAGCGCCAGCGACGAATGGCTGTGGCGCCCGGCCGTAGGGCGGGATCAGCGCATTGCCATTCAGGATCGCTCGACCAAGTTCTTTGGGACCGATTTCACTTTCGAAGATCTGGAAGAACGCGACGCAGACCAGTACGATTTCACGATCACCGGCGAGGTAAACGGCCAGTGGAGGATCGACGCCAAACCGAAGAAGGCGTCGGAGTACACACACTCCTATTTCTGGATCGACAAGACCAACTATTCCTTCCAGCGGATTGAGGCCTACAACAAGAAGGGCCTCGCGAAGACCATCGACTACAGCGACTTCGAGATGGTGAAGAACATCTGGACCGCGAAGACGGTTCTGGTCCTAGATGTCGCACGAAAGACCCGGACGGGTCTCAGGTACGACAAGGTCGATTACAACGTTCCTCTCAAGGCCGACGATTTCACTCCCGACAAGCTACGCCTGGAGCCGTGAAGCTCGCCCGTCTGGTTCTGCTGGCGAACTGGGTTCTGGGCTGTGCACTGCTGGCGCAGAACTTCAATCAGCGCGGATTTATTGAAAGCCAGACGCTGCTCTATCCACAAACCGCGCCGAACGATAGCGGGCAGGCTGTCGCTTCCATGCTGCTCCGCTGGGAGCCTTCTTACAAATTTTCCAAATGGTTCACGCTGTACGCGGCATTTGACGCGCGTGCGGATTCACACGAAGAGACTGACCGTGACTTCCGCTTGGACTTCGACGACCGCGGCATTCGCAGGCCGGCCCTTTCCGCGCGGCGGTTAAGCGCGGTGATCCGTGAGGGTAAGTTCACGGCGGAGCTCGGACGTCAGTTCATTCGCTGGGGCGAGACGGACATTTTGACCCCTACGGACCGCTTCGCCCCGCAAGATTTCGTCGAGACGGTGGTGAATGCGGATTTCCTCGGCGTGGCCGCAGCCCGCGCAACATACGACACCGGGAACAACTCTTTCGATCTGGTATGGCAGCCCTGGTTCACTCCCAGCCGCACTCCGCTTCTGGACCAGCGCTGGACCGTGATCCCTCCGGAAGCCGCGGGAATCGCGATCATCGACGGCGGAGCGCGCTACCCCGGTGGTTCGCAATACGGCGCCAGGTGGAATCACATCGGAAGGGGATATGAGTATTCGGTGTGCTTCTTCAACGGGGAGAACAATCTGCCATTATTCAATCCTACGTTCAATCCCCTGGCGAGTTCCCTGACCCTGCAGCGCTACTACCCGCAACTGCGTTTGTATGGCGGGGACGCCGCAGTCCCCCTGCCGTGGCTGACCGTGAAGGCGGAAGCGGCATACTTTTCCTCCTCCACGCCGCAAACCGATGAATACGTGCTTTATGTGATTCAACTCGAGCGGCAGGTGAAGGAATGGTCGTTTGTTGGAGGCTACGCGGGCGAGGGAGTAACACGTACCAGTAATAATCCCCTCTATTTCGACCCGGAGCGTGGTTTCGCCAAGAGCTTCGTCGGGCGGGCGCAGTGGACCATCGATCCGAACCGAAACTTCACCGTTGAAGCGGTGGTGCGCGCGGAGGGATCGTTCGCGCGGACGGAGTACTCGCAGGCTTTCGGGCAGCATTGGCGTGGCACGGCGGGATTCGCTTGGATCCGCGGGAGCCTTGCCGATTTCGTCGGCGAATACCGCCGCAACAGCTACGGATTGCTGGCAATCCGCTATAGTTTCTAGTTGAAGTGACCTCGCTCCTGGTATTGCTGATCGTGGCGGCGCTCCCTTGGGTGACCAACGCCCAGGAGTTCCCTGGGGTCACGGTGGAAACCGTCGTCAAGGACGCGCATTTCGCGGAGGGACCCGTGTGGTCGCCCGACGGGTTTCTGCTATTCAGCGACACAGTGATCGACCGGATTCAGAAACTGACTCCCGGGAAAGGCGAAGCCGAGTACGCCAGCCTGCCCGGCGGCGCGGCCGGTATGGCTTATGACGATCAGGGGCGGCTTTATGTGTGCGAGTTCCGCGCTCGCCGGGTCACTCGCACCGGAAAGAACGGGAAGACGGACGTGATCGCGGCGCAATTCGAAGGGAAGCGCTTGAACGCGCCCAGCGACATCGTGGTGCGCCGCGACGGGAACGTCTATTTCACCGATCCCGCGTTCGGCAGCCAGCAGGACGCGCGGGAGCTGGATTTCTATGGCGTCTATCACGTCAAACCGGGCGGTATGCCTGAGGCGATCGGCCGATGGAAGACCAGGCCGAACGGGATCGCGGTTTCGCCGAATGGGCGGCTACTCTACGTAACGGATTCCGACGCGCGATTAATCCGCGTGTACGATCTGGCTGGAAACGGGACGGCTTCTAACGAACGCGTGTTCGTGGATAAGATTGAAGGCGTACCGGCTGGGTTGCGCACGGACGCAAAAGGAAACGTCTTCGTTGCAGCGAAGTACGTCTACATATATTCGCCCAAAGGAGAAATGCTCCGCGAGATCCAGCTTTCACAGACGCCCTCCAACCTCGCCTTCGGCGATCCGGATTTCACGTCGCTCTATGTGACGGCGCGTTCCGCGATTTACCGGGTTCGGGCGGGCGGCTTGAAAGGTGCGCCGCCATATGCGCCGCCAGTACCCTGAACATCCATTGGTGGGGGTGGGTGCGCTCATCTTCACCAGGTCCGGACGACGCGGGCCTATTTTATTGGTCGAACGCGCGGGCGAGCCGCTGAGGGGATATTGGTCGCTTCCGGGAGGGTTGCTCGAGACTGGAGAACGGCTCGAGGACGGGGTTCAACGTGAAGTTTTCGAAGAAACCGGCTTGCACGTCGAGCCGGTGAGACGGTTCGATATTTTCGAACGGATCATGAATGATGAATTCGGCAAGACCGAATACCATTACATCCTGGTGGACTACGTGTGCCGCGTGATTGGCGGGGAATTGTGCGCCGGTGACGATGTCAGCCGCGCGCTTTGGGTGAGACGCGAGGAGCTCGGCGGCTATCTCATGACTGAGGGCACGCGGGAAGTGATCGAAAGAGCGTATTCGGAATAAGCGCACGCCACATGAGTGAATTCATGCATGCCGATCCGGTATTGGAATTCGAAGCCGTAAAGGCACTGATCGGCCGGCATCTCCACACGGAACTAGGACGCGCGGAGTTGGAAACGATCGCGCCGATGACGGACCGGCAAGCGATCGAATCCGCGCTGGCGGATGCCGGGGAAGCAATCGAACATCTCGGGGCGCGTTCCCAGCCGCAACCGGCTTCGCGCGGCGCGGCGATTCGAATTCGCTTCGATTTGGACGCCGATCCTAGGCCGGCCGCGGCGAAACTGCGGATCGACGGTGCGACGCTCGAAGCCGCCGAAATCTTCGAGTTGACGCGGCTGCTGGATGCCGCTGGAGAGACCCGATCGGTCCTGCTGCAAGCCCGCGATCGATTTCCGCGGCTGGCGGCTCACGCGTCGGCCATCGCAGATCTTCGGGAAATAACGGCATCCCTGCGGGGCAAGATTCTTCCGGACGGCTCGCTTACGGACGACGCGAGCGTCGCCCTGGGCAAGCTGCGGCGGGATCAGGAAAAGCAGCGCCGGTTGATTGAGCAATCGCTCGAACGATTCTTGCGCGCCCATGGCGAAGATGGCACGCTGCAAGAGGATTTCGTCACCATTCGCAACGATCGCTTTGTGGTCCCGGTGGTTACCGGGCGGGAGCGGCGCGTCGAAGGCGTAATCCATGGATCCAGCGGCAGCGGCGCCACGGTTTTCGTCGAGCCGCTGGAAACCATTCATCTCAATAACGAACTGGTTCGCCTCCATGAAGAGGAGCTGCGCGAAATTCATCGCTTGCTGCGAGAATTCACGGGGCGGCTGCGGGACCATGCGGAGGAGATCGGCTCCACGGCTGGCGCGATGGGCCGGCTGGAGCTCTTGTTTGGCAAAGCCGAGTTCGGCGCGGAGTTCCGATGCTCCATACCGCGATTAAGCGCGGAAGGGAGCCGGCGGTTAGCGCTCACTGCCGCGCGGCATCCGGTCCTTGAAGATATTTTGCGCCCACAGCGTAAGAGGGTAGAACCGTTATCGCTTGTTCTCGAAGGCGCGCAGCACACCCTCCTGATCAGCGGTCCCAATACCGGGGGAAAGACGGTCGCTCTCAAAACTGTCGGACTACTCGCGCTGATGGCTCACGCGGGCTTGCCTGTGCCGGCGGAGGAAGCGGAATTCCCCCTGTTCGATCAGGTTCTTGCAGATATTGGAGATCATCAGTCGATTCAAGAGAGCCTCAGCTCGTTTTCAGCGCACATTCAAACTCTGCGGTCGACGCTGGAACTGGCCACGCCGGACTCGCTGATCCTTCTCGACGAGCTGGGGCGGGCGACCGACCCGGAAGAGGGCGGCGCGTTAGGTGTGGCTTTGCTCGAGAGATTTCGCGCGCTTGGCGCTTTTGCCCTTGCTTCGACGCACCTGATGGCGATGAAGGTCTACGGCGCGTCGACCGCAGGCGTGTTGAATGGCTCCATGGGATTTGACGAACGGACGCTTGAGCCGACCTACGTGCTTCGGCTCGGCGCGCCGGGGCAATCGGCCGGACTGGATATTGCGAGCCGCCTGGGGTTGGACTCCGCACTCATCAACGATGCTCGCGGCCGCATGACCACCGCGGAACGCGACGTTTCCAGATTCTTGAGCGAGATCCATGAACAATTGGCGGCCATTGAGAAGGAGCGCGCGGAGATTTCGGCTCGAGAGCGCACGGTGGAAGCTCGGGAGCAGACGATCGAGCACGTGTGGGAGCGTAAGTACGCCGCCAAAATAGCGGAGCTCGAGAAACGCGCGGCGAACCTTTCGGCAGATTTCGAGAAGCGCGCGCAAGAAACCATTGGCGAGCTAAGCCAAAAAGCCCGGGCGAAGATCGCCAGGACTCGAAGGGAATTTCAGGAGTCTGTCGAGTCGCTCAAACCGGAACATGCGGCTGCGCCGGCAGCGCAAGGGATCGCGCCAACGCCGCAAGCCAAACTCGGCGAGGGCGTAAAAGTAAAGCTGAGAAATGTCCGCCAGCCCGCGACCGTGCGGCGCATGCTGTCGAACGATTTGGTCGAGGTCGAGGCTGGATTTCTGCGCATGCAGGTGTCGAGAGCGGATATTGAAGAAATTCTTTCGTCCACGGAAACGCTGGGCCGTAAACCAAGCATCAGATTTGAGCAAGGTCCGAGCCTGGAGACGCCTTACCGGGAGATCAATCTAATCGGCCAACGGGCCGAACAGGCTTGCGAACAGGTGGAAAAGTTTCTGGATAACGCGACCCTCGCGCAAGTGGATCGAGTGCGGATTATTCATGGGCATGGCATGGGCGTTCTGAAGAAGGCAGTCGCGGATGTGTTGAAGAACAGTCCGCACGTGGAGAACTTTTATGTCGCACCCCCAGAAGAGGGGGGCTCCGGTGCGACCATTGCCGTATTGAAGTAACGCCGTGTTGAAGTGACAAAAAACTGCCGAATAGAGACTGGCGGCTTGGGGTTGCGAAGCCGCTAAAATCAAAAAGCGATGATAGCCAAAGTACGTAAAGCGGTATTTCCCGCGGCGGGTCTGGGTACCCGCTTCCTTCCGGCGACGAAAGCGCAGCCGAAGGAGATGCTTCCTCTCGTAGACAAGCCGCTGATTCAATACGGCGTGGAGGAGGCGATTCAATCCGGGGTCCAGAACATCATTATCGTGACGGGCCGCGGTAAAACTGCGATCGAAGACCACTTCGACGTCAGCTTTGAGCTGGAACATTTGCTCGAGACTCGCTCGAAGAAGGATCTGCTGGCGACCGTGCGAGCGGTTTCCGACATGATCGATGTCTCTTACGTTCGGCAGAAAGAGGCGCTCGGCCTGGGTCACGCCGTGCTCCGTGCGCGGGAGCTCGTGGCGGATGAACCATTTTCGGTAATCCTTTCCGACGACGTGATCGACTCCGGAGTGCCCGCGTTGCGGCAATTGTTGGACGTGTATGAATTTTACGGCGCGCCGGTGGTGGCGCTGATGGAAGTGCCGCGCGAGAACATTTCGGCATATGGCGTTGTGGACGCTGAACCGGTATCGCATGCCGGAGGACAAAACCGGCTGTACCGGATTCGCAACATGGTGGAGAAACCGAAAGCCAACGACGCTCCCTCCAACTTGGCGATCATCGGCCGGTATGTGCTGACGCCGGAGGTATTCAGATCTCTGGATGCGGTAGAGCCCGGGAGCGGCGGCGAAATCCAGCTTACCGACGGATTGAAACACCTGCTGCGCAGCCGTCCGGTTTACGGATACCGTTTCGAAGGGACCCGTTACGATGCCGGCGACAA
>JASHRP010000058.1 GCA_030037375.1 Bryobacteraceae bacterium
CATTGGCGGCCTTCCCGCGATTCTCCGAAACTTCCGTCCTCGGGAATTGTGGGTGGGCGCGAACCCGTCGGCGGCTCTGATGGATCAGGCGCGGAGTTTGGGAATCAGAATCATCGAGGGCCACGCCGGACCGGCTTTCGATTTTTCAGGAGCCATCATCCAGATCGTCTCGCCTCCCGAGGATTATGCCGCCCCAAGCCTCGGCAATAACGATTCGCTGGCATTTCGGGTCAGTTACGGATCTCGCTCCTTCCTCCTTACCGGCGATCTGGAGAGGCCGATGGAAGCTCGGCTTCTGGGGGACGGCCTGGCTCCCCATGCGGATGTGCTCAAAGTCGGGCACCACGGCTCCAAAACTTCCAGCATCGAGCCTTTCCTCGCCTCGGTTGCGCCCTCCGTGGCCGTCATCTCGGCCGGGTTCGAGAACTCCTTCGGCCATCCCCACCCCGACGTGGTAAGGCGGCTGGAAAACCGGCATGCGGCGATCCTACGGACCGATCTTGACGGTCTGGTGACGGTGGCGACGGACGGCTATCGCCTGTGGTTTGATCAGATGGCGTGGGGTGGCGTATCGCCCGTTCCCTGGTACCCCTTCCAGGTGGATCTGGTACACTAAGGGCGTGATCGGCGCGCCCGGAGCGCGCTGTGTGAACTCGACTTGCGGCCACGAGAAGCCATCCTCGGTTGTACCCTTCTGGCGTTGCTTTTCGCCGGCGTGGGAAGGGCCTGGGAACCCGACGATTCGGCCTCCACGATGGTGAGTAAGTTCCTTGACGCCACCAAGATACAGCAGGATGCCCTGCGCGGCGCGCAGATGGAAGTGGTCATTAGCGCACAGCTTCCCAAGCTGAAAGAGCAAGGCCGGCTGAAGCTGCTGCGCAAGATCTCCCGGCTGGGCCAAATCACCTATAGCAAGATCGGCGAGTTCGTGGGCGACAAGACCATTCAGCATGAAGTGATTGCGCGGTATCTGGAGATGGAAACCGGCAGCGGCGATACGCCTCAGGGCGAATCGATCGCGATCACCCCAGAGAATTACAAGTTCCGCCTCAAGACCAAGATGACGGCGGGCGCCAAGCGTATTTACGTCTTCGAGCTGAACCCAAAGAGGAAGGCCTTGGGGCTGTTCAAGGGCGAGCTGTGGCTGGATGGCGCAACCGGTATGCCGATCAAGGAATCCGGCACGCTGGTCAAGAACCCCTCGATTTTCCTCAAGAGCGTCGCGTTTGTGAACGAGTTTTCGATTCGCGACGGCGTGGCGTGGCCTTCACGGGTCATATGCCACGTTGACACGCGCATCGCGGGCCGAGCCGATCTGGACATCCACTTCGGCGACGTAACCCGTACGGCCAACGACCAACCGGACCCGGAGATCGCCGATGTTCCCTAGCGGCAATGGTATCGATTCCCGGCCCTTGCCACCGGAATTCTTTTAAATAATGAGAACTTTATTCCTCAATCCTCCCTCATTTCAGGGATTCGACGGTGGCGCGGGATCGCGCTGGCCCTCCACCAGAGAGATCGAATCGTACTGGTATCCGGTATGGCTGTGCTACCCGGCCGGAATGCTGGCTGATAGCAAAGTCCTGGACGCGCCACCGCATGGCGTGACCATCGAAGAAACGGTCGCGGAGGCCAAGTACTTCGAGCTGCTGGTGCTATTCACCTCATCGCCAGGCTTTCACGTCGACGTGAAGATCGCGGAGATGATGAAGGACGCGAACCCCAAGATGCAGGTTTGCTTCGTGGGGCCTCCGGTTACGATTGAGCCGGATAAAGTTCTGAACGCCAGCAAGGCGATCGACTTCATTGTGCGCCGCGAGTTCGATTATCAGATCGCCAACTACGCCAAAGGCACTCCGCTGAGCGAGCTCCCCGGCGTCAGCTATCGCAAAGACGGAAAGAATATTCACAATCCGGAAGGCGGATACATCGAAAATCTGGATGAGCTGCCTTGGGTGACCAAGGTCTACAAGCGCGACCTCGATTTCCGGCGCTACAATGTGCCGTTTCTGCTGAATCCGTACATTTCGTTTTACACGACACGCGGCTGTCCGGCGATGTGCACGTTCTGCCTATGGCCTCAGACGCACTCCGGCCACCGCTGGCGGATTCGCTCGGCCAAGGATATCGCCAACGAGGTGAAGTTCACGCTGGATAATTTCCCGGGATTGAGGGAAATTTTCTTTGACGACGACACCTTCAATTACCGCAAGCAGCGAACGCTGGAAGTGTGCGAGGAGCTGAAAAAGCTGAACTTCACCTGGTCCTGCACCTCGCGCGTGACCACCGATTACGAAACGCTCAAGGCCATGAAAGAGGCCGGGGCGCGGCTGCTGATCGTCGGTTATGAGACCGGCGACGCGCAGATCCTCAAGAACATGAAGAAGGGCGCGACCATCGACATGGCCAACCGCTTCACGGAGAACGCGCACAAGCTGGGCTTGGTGATTCACGGCGATTTCATCATCGGAATGCCGGGAGAGACTCGCGACACCATTCGCAACACCATCGACTTCGCCAAGAAACTGGATTGCGAGACCATCCAGGTCTCGATCGCCCACGCTTACCCCGGCACGGAGTTTTATCAGTACGCGCAGCAAAACAATCTGGTCCAACTCAACATGGCGGACGACCAGGGTCATCAGTTGCCGAACGTGATCTACCCCGGCATCTTGGATCGCGCGGAGATGGTGGATTGGGTGGAGCGGTTTTACGGCGAGTATTATTTCCGCCCGAAAGCCGCGTGGCGAATCGTGCGCAAGGCGATGTTCAACAACAACGACCGGAAGCGGTTATACAAAGAGGCCAAGAGCTACTTGAGCCTTCGCCACAAACGCCAAAAGTATGTCGCGGAGTACAAGGCCGCGGGCGTTGACCCATCGCTAAAAGCCGATCCGGCGTTGAAAGAAGCCGCGCGCGAACGCGCCTCTGTTTGAAGTCGATGTCCCCGAGTTCGAGCGAATCGCTGCGTTGGAAGACGCGGCTCTTTCTGGCTCTGGTTATCACCAGCCAGCCTACCGGGAACCTGCTCCTCACGCTGGGGATGAGGCACCGGATCCTTGCGTCTCCGTTCGATTACATCAACGCAATTTTTAGTCCGTATGTGGCGATGGGAATCGTGCTGCTGATTCTGTGGCTGCTGACGCGAATGGCGCTGTTGAGTTGGGCGGACTTGAGTTACGTGCTGCCGCTGACAGCGATCGGGTACATCATCACCGCCTGCATCGGGCGTCTGGTTTTGAACGAACACATCAGCACGGCGCGCTGGTCCGGCACGCTGCTGATTGTGGCGGGAACTTTGCTGGTAGGGCTCACGGAATCGCGCACGACCGTGTCAAAGGAGCCATTCGCGGAGGAACCCGTGGAGGCTGGGCGATGAGGGCCTGGCTACTGGTGGGTGTGATCGTCGCCGGAACGGTCGCTGGCGATACTCTTCAGAGCTTCGAGATGAAGCGGCACGGAGAGATTCGCTTTCGCGAAACGGGCCTCAGCGGGCTGGGAAAGATCGCCGCGAGCCTGGCTCTGAAGAAGTACCTGATTCTTTCCATCGTGTGCATGGCGATCTCCTTCTTCGCCTTCATGGACCTGCTTTCTCAGGCCGATCTGAGCTTCGCCGTGCCTGCTTCCGCCGCTAGCTTCGTGTTCGAAACGATCCTGGCCCGATGGGTCCTGCGGGAGCGGGTTGACGCAAAACGCTGGGTGGGCGCGGCGCTAGTGGCCGGCGGCGTGGCTCTGCTGGCCCTCTAAATGTGATTCTTAATAGACGTGATTCTTGAAATCGCGGGCGCAGTCGCGATTGGCTACCAGTTATTCGCGCTGCTCGCGTGCCTGAGATTTCCTAGGGCGGCTCAGGTGAAAACGCCCGCGCAAACCTCGCAGGTCTCGATTCTCAAACCCATTCACGGCGCGGATGCCGGACTGCGAACGGCGATCGCCTCGCATCTGCGCCTGCATGGCGAGTTTGAGCTGCTGTGCGGCGTGCGCCCCGGCGACGATGCCGCGATGGCCGTGCTACGGGAATTTCCGGCAGTACGCGTGATTGAGTGCCGCACCGAGACACCGAACCGGAAGGTTGGGCTGCTGATGGATTTGGCTCGGCAGGCGAAGCATTCGATCCTGATTGTGAACGACGCCGATATAAGAGTCGAGCCGGATTACCTGATGCGTGTTACGGCGGCGCTCGATAATCCGAGAGTT
>JASHRP010000520.1 GCA_030037375.1 Bryobacteraceae bacterium
TTGCCGGAGAGCGTGCTGGCAGCCGAGGTTCCGGCCAGATTCAGATTCGAGGTCGCGACGATGCTGACGCCTTGTTGAACATCGACTCGAACGTTCGACGCGCTGGCGCGAAGCCCGAATCGCGGTGAGTCCGCCAGCAGCAGGAATCCGGTAAGCGTCAGCTTACCCCCGCCCGTTTCCGCCGTGAAGTTACGCAACGATGCAGTGTTGCCCTTGAACTCCACCGTTCCGTTCGCGTTCGAAATGCCGTTGGGGAATTGCGTGTAGTTGACAGATGCGTTCTTCAGTTGCACTGTTCCGTTGAGGGCCGGCTTCGCGAACGTGCCCCCAGCCGTGGCGGCAACCGTGAGGCTGCCGGAGGAAGAGAAATCGTGATCCAGAGTCTGAAGCACGGCTAGATTCGCGTTCGCATTGAGGCTCAGGTTCATGAAACGATCCTTCAATGACATGGAGCCCTTCGCCTGGATGTCCGTTTGCGGGCCTGTCAGGTGCGCGCTATCGATGCGGAGATTTCCGGCGTCGAGCGTCAGGGAGATCGGCTCCGCGTTCTTGATCGCTAGTTGCCCGGAAGGCGCGCTTCCCGGCGTGGCACTCGACGCTAAGGCCGGCGCTGCGGAAGAGCTCAGCTCGACGCGTGTGAGACGAATCGAGCCGCTCAACTGTTCGGGATTCGAGGCCGGACCGCGCACGCTAACCTCCCCGTCCGCGCCTGCATTGAAGTTTGCGCCGCCGATATTCTGCGATCCCAGCAACGGTTGAAGGTTCGCCCAATTGACGTTGCTGAAGCTAATTTGCGCGTCCACGGGATAATTCGCGCTGATCTGCGCCTTTCCATTTCCCCGGATCGAAGCGCCAGCGAGGTTCGAAGTAAGCGCGAAATTGACACTGTTGTTTTGAGTGTCGGCGGTTAGCGTCGCGTTGCCCAGGTTCTTGCCTTGCGCGGTGATTCCATTCGCGGCAATGTTGGCCTTTAGGTTTTGTACCGATAGGCGAGAGCCGGAGGCGTGCAACTCTGCCGCGCCATCCGCGCTGATCTGGACCGTTCCGCCCAGACCGGGGCGGCTAACTTGGAAGGTATGGAGACGCGCCAGATCCACGCGGCTGTTGTTCACATGGAATTGAATTCGGCCCGATTTCAGATTGTCCTTGGGGTGGTCGAATTCGGCGGTCAGGCCAATTTGTCCCGCCGCGGATGCGATCTCCAACTGATCGAGCGCCGCCCGCTGAGGCTCATAAATGGCCTTCGCCTGAAGGCGGCTAACCGGCTCCTGGTACAGGACCGCGTTTGTGAGAGTCAGATCGACGTTTCCGGTCGGTTCATCCTTTGTGCCCGATACATGTGCGGTTGCGGAAAGCGTGCCCTTCGCCGGGATATCCGTCCGCTGGGCCGCGATGAGCGCCCGTTCGATAGGCAGATTCGAAATGTTGGCATCGAGCGAGGTCTTGTAATCCTGCTGGAGATCGGTGTTGCCTGTTACGCGGATGTTCGAACCCGCGAAGTTGGACACGAGTTGGTACTGGACTGTTTGCCCCTCTGTTCGCGCGTTCAGGGTGGCGTCGCCGAAATTCTGCTTGTCGAATTGCAGGCTGCGCACGGACAGGTTCGTCGTTGCGTTCGCGAGCTGAAACTTTGAAGCCGCCAGATCCGCCGTAACGTCGGCGTTGAGGTCGAGCGTTCCGCCGGCATCGGGCCGGACACTCTGGATCGCTTGAATTTGTTCGAGGTCGACCTGATTGCCTTGCACTCGCGCATGAAGCTGCCCCGTGGAAAGACTGTCTTGCGCGTGACGAAACTCCGCGGCCAGGGCGAGGTGGGACTTGCCGCGATCCACGGTCGCGCTGGGGATCGTGATCAGTCGATCGGAAAGGTTGACCTGCGCCTGAATCCGATCGAAAGCTTCGCCACGAATTCTTCCCTCACTTGCAGCGAACGTGGCCGAACCTGTCGGGTTTCCCACAGTACCGGTGATCTGTATGTGTGCCTCAAAGGCGCCTGACGTATCGTCAACCGGCTGGCCGGCGAGCGCAAACACATCCGCAAGGTCGCTATTTTGAATCGTGGATTGCAGCGCGATCGCGGCTCGCGGGGTGATCTTCCACTGATTCATTCCCAAGCTGCCTGCGAATTGCATCTGCATGGAGCCGCGGGAGACGACCCCTTGCTGTAAGGCGGCGCCGCTATTGGATGCGGTCGCGTCCACGGCGAGGCTATCGAACATTCGGCCCTGCACACTGAACCTGGTGGCTCGAAGATGACCGGCGATATGAGGCGCGGCGATGCCGCCCGTAACGGTCCCTGTGAATTGGGCGGGATGCCCCTGCAGGTTAACTGGCGGCGCTTCGCTTCCGGGCGCTGTCACGAAATCATGCAGATCCGTTGTCGTCAATGCGACGTTGAGCTGACGCAAGGCTGAGCCGCTGACCGTAAGCCGCGAATGCGGCAGCGCGATATAGGAATCGTTGACAAGCAGTTCGTCGCCCGCTGTGTCATAAGTGGCGTTCAAGCGGCCGGAGACCGGAATTCCAGGTTTGCCCGGGGCGATGGAGAGCGCAATCTGCGCCTTCAACGAATTCGACGCTTTAAGATCGCCGCTGCCCTGAATCGGACCTCGAATGCTTCCCGAATAGGGAAGATTTCTTTCGCCGGCGATGTTCGCCGCGGACTGCAACGTGAAATCCTTCAGGTCGCCGTGGAACTGATAGCGGGCGAGGTCTTGAAGCGACGCGTCGCCCTCCAGTGTCCCTCCCAGAGCGTTCGCGCGAAGCTTGTTCAGAGCGATCGTGTGCGGATCGACATGCACGGAGGAAGCAAGATCGAGATTGCCCATGCGCCGGGCGCCTTGCTGGATCGAGACACTCTTGGCGGTCAAGTCCCCGTTGACATCGTAATTGCCGGCGGAGTCGAGCTCCGCCGTGCCCTTCAACGCAACAGTGCCTTGCGGCTGCTGCGCGAGATTCAGAAGCTGCCCGATTTGGCCTAAAGCAAGCTGCGTATTGAATTGCAACGCACCCTGGCCTTGCGAGTCCTTCAGCGTTCCTGACGCTTCAACGCTTGATGCTCCGAGTTTGATCTGCAGTTGCGAGACCTGGATCGAATCGCTCGATAGAGATGCGTTGGCATCGAGGTCGATTGCTTGTGGGACGCCCCGCGCTTCCAGCGTCAGCGGAACATTTCCCAGATCCTTCACGTCCGTCAGCGCGATCTGTCCCAAAACGCGTGCCGAGATTTTTGGATTCCGGAGGTTATCGATCGAGCCGTTGATTCGAAGATTGCTTTTCGCCGTTGCGATGGTCGCTTCGTTCAGAGCCACACTGTCTTTTTCGATCGATACCGGCAGAGTGACGTTCAACGCGACTGGGGTGTTGCGTCCCGCTGCTACGTAAACTGGCTGAAAGGTGAGCTCGCCGGTATAGCCTTGTTTCAGCACATTGAAATAAAGCTGTGCGCGAAAGTTGTTCGCGTGAAGGCTGAACGTATCTTTCGCATCCGCGAAAGCGATGGTGGCATTGTTCAAGTCAAAATGGCCGATCGCTGCATCGACGATCGACTGAAGCGGGGCCTGGCCAGAGCTGGGACTTGGCTTTGGTTGCGGGATGTTATTTCTGCCGTCGGCAAGAACGATAACGTCAGCTTCCGGCCGGTCGATTCCAAGGTAAGCGATGTCAACGATATGGTGGATGCTGGTGAACAGACGAATATCCGCCTCGAGACGAGGAACGCTGAGGAACGGCGCGGCCCCGGCGGGTTCGCTGCCGTGAATGACGAAATCGGTCGCTACCGCGCGCAAATGCTTCCAGTCGAAATTGAAGGATGCGATCTCCGCCCTGCCGCCGGTTGCTTCTTCCGCGGCGGCGATTATCTTTTGCTTTACGTAATTACGGAACCAGTCCGTGTGCACGACTTGAATGGCGACAATTACGGCAACCACAATCAAACCGAACAGGCTCAGTCCCGCAATCAATAGAACTTTACGCGGGCGACTCATGAGAATGCCTCGGGTTTATATTCGATCCGCGTTCGCTTGCGCATTTGCTCCAACCATTGAGCAAAGTTCTGATTTACCTTCTCGCCCTCGAGCACTTCACGGGCCTTGCTTTGGAGCGTATCGGCAGCCGCGCCAGGGTTCTCTCTGCGCAACTCGGCTTGATGCTTCTGCGCGTATTGCTGAACATCCTCGTCGGAGACGAAGACGCCTGCTCGAAACCGCTGATCGATGAACCGCAGCACGGTGAGTTGCCACAATAGCTGCGTGCTCAGTTCTTCTCGAGTTAGCTCATACTGCCGGAGAGCTTTTTCGAAGGCGGATTCCGAGCCGCCGAAGCGGTCGTGCGCAATCTGCTCTTCAAGCGTTTCTGCTTCCTCTTCCGACGGACGCCGGTAATTACCGTCGGCGATCTCTTGGCGAATCAGTTCCTGGTCGATCAAGCGCTCCGCCGATTGCTTCTTCGCTTGCGCGCTGAAAGCGGGCTTCTCGCGATTGAGAAATGCGGTCAGCCGGATATCGCGGTCGATATCACTGCTCTTGATCGCGCGATTACCGACGATGACGGCGATGCGGTCGAGGGTCACAGCGCCTTGCGC
>JASHRP010000521.1 GCA_030037375.1 Bryobacteraceae bacterium
GGAAAAAGCCGAAGGATCCCACCGGCGCCTCTCTTCCGATCCCAAGCGTTGGGTCGCGGAGGGGTCTGAGCTGGCCAAGCGCGAGGTCTACACCTTCGGCAATACCACCGGGTCTCAGGATCGTCCGATTCCACTCCCGGAAGGCTATGAGTCCCATGCCCGCCGTATCGCGCGGGTCCAATTGGCCAAGGCCGGCATCCGGCTGGCGGCCGTGTTGAACGACCGGGCCGGGCGCTAAGCCCGCGTCGGGAAACAAAACTGAAACAAAACAGGACAGTTGTACTGGAACCCGGGCACGACTGGTTCTATCCAGGGTGTTCTTCAGGTATCAATTTCGCGTGTTTAGCCGCGAGAGCACTGTACACGGAAGGCGCTCGGTGATACTATGGAGGCGTCCAGTTGTGGAACCTTCCAAGGTTCAACGCGTCTCTTTCTCTTAAGGGAGGCGGCTTGCCGACTGCCCGGTGAGCTCCCCCAAAAGTTCGGCGCGCTACGACCTCGCGGTAGTAGTGAGCCGGCCGGTGAGTATCTTCCTCCGAGTACTCACCGGCTTTTTTATTTTCCTGCATTCTCCGCGAACTATACTTTAGAAGACGGCCGCAGACCCGCCGCGGTTCATACTCGCGAACGCGAATAATCGGAATGCAGAAATTTGACATGATCGTGCTGGGCTCTGGGCCGGCGGGGCAAAGAGCCGCGATCCAGGCCGCGAAATCCGGTCACCGGGTTGCGGTGGTTGAAAAGCGGGAAGTCATTGGCGGGGCGTGCATCAACACCGGGACGATTCCCTCCAAGACCATGCGTGAAGCGGTGCTGCACCTTACCGGGCACGGCTACGAGAGCATCTACGGCGTAAACTACCGGGTCAAGGAAAAGATCACCATGGCGGATCTTGCCTTCCGGGTGCAGCACGTCATCCGGACCGAGATTGACGTGACCATGGCGCAGCTCTCGCGCAATAACATCGAGATGCTGTTTGGGAAGGCGACCTTCACCGATCCGAACACGGTGCGGGTGGAAGGTTTACGCGGTTCGAACGACTACGCGGCGGAGACGATCGTCATCGCCACGGGAACCAAGCCGGCAGTGTCGCTGAAAGTTCCCATCAACGGACGAAACATCATCAACAGCGATCAGATTCTGGAGATGACCGAGGTTCCCAAGACATTGATCGTCGTGGGCGGCGGGGTCATCGGGGTTGAATACACCTGCATGTTCGCCACGCTGGGCGTGCGCGTGATTCTGGTCGAGAAACGGCCGCGGCTGCTCGAATTCGCCGATACCGAGATCGTCGAGGCGCTGTGCTACCACCTTCGCGATAACCGCGTGACCTTGCGGCTGAATGAAGAGGTTTCGACCGTGGAGGATCTGCCCGATTCGAACGTGATCGCAAATCTCGAGAGCAAGAAGAAGATCAGCGGCGACGCGTTGCTGTATGCAGTCGGACGGCAGGGCAACGTGGAAGATCTGAATCTGGCGGCTGCGGGGTTGGAAGCCGATAATCGGGGGCGGATTCAAGTCGATGCCGATTACCGGACGAAGCAGCCGCATATTTTCGCGGCGGGAGACGTGATCGGATTTCCCAGCCTCGCGTCGGTCTCGATGGAGCAGGGAAGAATCGCCGCGGCGCGAGCCTACAAGATCAATGTGCATTCCAATCCCGCGACCTATCCGTACGGGATTTACACCATTCCGGAGATCTCGTTCATCGGCAAGACGGAAGAGCAGCTCACGGAGGAGGATGTTCCGTACGAAGTGGGAGTGGCGTATTATCGCGAGATCGCTCGCGGGCAAATCCGCGGCGATACCACCGGCAGGCTGAAGCTGATCTTTCATCGCGAGACTCATGACCTGCTGGGCGTGCACATCATCGGCGAAGGCGCGGCGGAATTGCTGCACATCGGCCAGGCGGTGATGATTCTGAACGGAAAAGTGGATTACTTCGTCGACACAGTGTTCAATTACCCGACGCTCGCGGAATGCTACAAGGCGGCTGCTTTCAACGGCCTTAATAAGTTATCTCGCATCTAAAGAATCGGGAGGCAAGCGTTTATGGGACGCGGGATCGGCTTAGCGGTGACGGAGCACGTGGCCGGAGGCGTGGTCGAGGATTGCCGTGTCACCGGCGAAATCCGGAGGAGAATCCACGATAACGAAGGCGGGGATGCGCTGCGCGGCACGCCGGCCGATGAGCTGATGAAGCTGCTGGCCGAGGAAGCGGCCGCGCTTGCGGCGGGATCTTCCGTCGAGGCCATTGGCGTCGCGTTTCCCGGGATCGTGCGCAATGGAATTATCGAAGAATCGCCGAATCTGCATCAACTCAAGGGATATCAGGTGGAAAACGCGATGCGAGACGCGCTGGCTGCGCAAGGCATTAGCGCCAAGCTCACGATCTCGAACGATGCTGATGCAGTCGCAACAGGTCTGGCGGCGACGCAAAGCGGATTAGACAAACTGGTCCGCGTGTGGACGCTGGGAGCGGGCATCGGGTTTGGCCACTATCCGGCGGCGGAGGGGGTTTGGGAGGGCGGACACACAGTGGTGTCGCTCGATCCGAACGAGAATTTTTGCGCCTGCGGCGGCCGAGGACACTTGGAAGGGATTATGGGACAGCGCGCGATGCGCCTGCGCTTTTTAGACCGGGAGCCGGAGGAAATTTTCGCCGCGGCGAAGCGCACCGGCCCCGATTCCGCGCCCGATCCGCGATGCGTGGAGTTCGTGGTCTTGTGGCATCGCGCTCTGGCGGCTGCGACAGCTACCAGCATTCACCTGGAAGGCCCAGGCAAATTCTACATCACCGGGATGAATTCGCGGTTCGTGAACGTGCCTTTTCTAAATCGTTGCGTGCAGGAGATGGTCAAATTGAGTCCGTTGCAGAATTATGTGTTTGAGGTTGTGCTGTCAAACGACGAACTGGGCGTGGTCGGCGCGGCGGTAAACGCGCTCCGGAAATAAGCGTCCGGTTGTTCTGAAGCTTCCCGGAGGGAGTCTCACGTTGGGAGGAGGAAAAACGTGGGACGCTTCATCAATCTTGCAATCCTGTGCGCTGTTCCCGTGCTCGCAGCCGGTCCGAACGCGTACATTCAGCATAATTTGATCGCGGACACGCCGGGCGTGGCCGATGTTACGGACCCGAATTTGGTAAATCCCTGGGGCATCGCGGAATCGGCCACCAGCCCTTTTTGGATCAGCGATAACGGGCCGGGGCTCGCCACGGTTTATTCCACCAGCGCGACCGCGACGATAACGATTTCCTCCCTAAAAGTCACGATCCCCGCGGGAACGGCCGACACCGGCGCAACCTCCGGCCCCGTCAGCGGGCAGCTCTCCAATACCACCACCGTGTTTCTCGTCGGAACGACGAAGGCGAGTTTCCTGTTTTGCACGGAGGATGGCGTGATCGCGGGTTGGAATAGCGGGTCCACGGCGGTGAAGGAGGTCGACAACTCCGGCAAAGGCGCGGTTTACAAAGGCATGGCGCTGGGTGGCACGTCCAGCGCTCCGCAACTATACGTCGCCAATTTCCACGCGGGCACGGTCGAGGTTTATGACGGGAACTTCGCTCCGGTCAGCCTGGCGAGCGGAGCCTTTACCGACTCCAATATTCCCGCCGGTTTTGCTCCCTTCAACATCGTGAATCTGAATGGGAGTCTATATATCGCCTACGCCAAGCAGGACGCGCAGGGTATGGACGATGTGGCCGGTCCCGGCAATGGCTATGTCGATATCTACGACATGAGCGGCAATTTGAAAACGCGATTGATCTCGGGCGGCGCGTTGAATTCGCCGTGGGGCATGGCGATCGCGCCGGCGAATTTCGGAGCGTTTGCAAATATGCTCCTGGTTGGGAATTTCGGAGACGGACACATCAATGTTTACGATCCCGCGGCGGGAACGCCGATGGGCGCTTTGGCCAGCGCGAGCAGCGGAGCCGCGATCGCGATCCAGGGATTGTGGGCGCTGCAGGTCGGGAACGGAAAGAGCGGAGGTGACGCGAATGCCGTGTACTTCACGGCAGGGCCGGGCGGGGAGCAGCATGGACTGTTCGGGAGTTTGCAAGCCGGTCCGGTGCTCTCGACCAGCAATCCCGTGTTGAACGGCGCTAGCTTCCTCGCGGGCATTTCGCAAAATACGTGGATCTCGGTCTTTGGGTCGAATCTTTCTTCGACCACGCGAAGCTGGCAGGCGAGCGACATGCCGAACGGAAATCTCCCCACGGAGCTTGACGGCGTGGGCGTGACGGTCGACGGGAAGCCGGCTTACGTTGCCTATATCAGTCCGGTGCAGATCAATGCCCTTGTTCCAACGGACTTTACGTTAGGGCCCGTGCAAGTGTCGACGGCCAACCAGACTCTCGCGACGGCTAGCCCGGCCTCGGCGACCATGCAGTCCGTCGCGCCGGCGTTCTTCATTACCAAGAGTAACTACGCCGCGGCGCTGCACGCGAACAACACGATCGTCGGTCCGACTACACTTTACCCGAACAATTCCACGCCGGCTGCTTCGGGCGAGACCATCGAACTGTATGCGACCGGTTTCGGCCCGGGCACAACCAACCTGCCGGTCGGCCAGATCATTACGACGCCTATTCCGATCGAAGGAGTGACCGTTTCGATCGGCGGGACCGCGGCCACGGTGACATTTTCGGGGCTGGTCGGGCCGGGGCTATATCAAATCAACGTGATCGTGCCTCCATCGACGCCCGCGGGCGACGCCAGCCTTTCCGCGACGGTCGGAGGGCAGATGACGCAATCGGGCGTGCTGGTGAACGTGAACTAGTCTCCGCAATCAGCTCCGGCGGCGGCCGATGAACAAGAAGTGATCGGAGTACGCCGTTCCCTCCGGCGTCTTCGCGGTGGCTTCAATAATATCGAGCCAAGCTTCGCGATCCGTTTCAGATTTCGAGTTCCACTTCTTTTGCCAGGGCGCGGTGAACGATTCGGCCCCGGTGAACGCCAGCTCTTCGAAGCGGCTGGCGACCAGCTCACGAAACTCGGCC
Organism: Bryobacteraceae bacterium; assembly: GCA_030037375.1. Classification (GTDB taxonomy): domain Bacteria; phylum Acidobacteriota; class Terriglobia; order Bryobacterales; family Bryobacteraceae; genus Palsa-187. The sequence continues at coordinate 5,000 of JASHRP010000521.1, forward strand.
GCGGTCGTCAAATGAGCATAGCCGATCGGTGGCGCGTGCTCCGGGTCGAGCGCGCCGTTCGCAAGGAACTGGGCCATGTAGCTCTGCCGGTCGGCAGCAGGCCGAGAAACCTCCTGTGCTCGCGCGAACGTCTCGATGAAGAAGGCCTCGGAAAACGGATCGGGCGAGCGGAACATGTCGCGAAGGTAGGCGATGCGATTGATTCCGGCCGCTGCGACAATTCCACCCGGCTTCAACACGCGCCAGGCTTCGTCGACGGCTCTTTGCCGCTCTTCCGGATCGCGCAGATGATAAAGCGGGCCCAGGAACAAGACGGCGTCGAAAGACGCATCGGGCAGCGGGAGCGCCACGGCGGAAGCGTGATAGATTCCGGCGATCGACCGATCGAGTCCGGCGCGGGTGAGCCGGTCTCGCGCGGCATCGAGAAGCCGTTCGGAAACATCGACGAGCTCGATTGTGCATCCGCGGCGCGCCAGGAACTCGGCGTAATGTCCAGCGCCCGCGCCGACATCGGCAACGCGGCAATTCCGCGGGATGAAGCGATCGAGATAGCGTAACGTGATCGCGTACTCGACGGGGAAGAATTCCTCCAGCCGCACGGCTTCTGCGCCGATGTGGAGGTCGTAATGCTTGCCGGCCGCGGCGGCATCGCCTGTGAGCGGCTTGGCTTGGTCGGGCATGTTCATCAAGTGTAGCCTGCGAGCGCGCCAAATCTTTGTCCCAGATTTATCATTTCCGTGGGCTTCCATCCCTCCTCGGAATTGCATACAATGTCTCGCATGTTCAAGCAAGCGATTCTTCTCATCGCCGCCATGTTCCTCGTGGCAGGAGTTGGCCGCGCCGATTGGCGTCAAGTCGAAGCCCTCCAGGCCGGCGCGCCGATTATGGTGCGTTCCGGCTTCGTCACGAACGCCGGGAAATTTGCTGGCGCCACTGCGGACGCGGTGATCGTCGAAACGCAAACCGGCCAGGTGACGGTGCAGAAGGCCGACGTGGACGAAGTCTATGGTTTCCGTTCACACACGGAGCGCGTCCACAGGGGGCTGCTTTTTGGCGGGGTGGCGGCTGGCGCCGCAGCCGCAGTCTTTTTTCCGTTGACCTCGACCTTGGTTCATCCTAGCTACGTGGGCCCGTCCCTGGTCACGGCCAGCAACGGGGTCTCCCTCGGACTCATCGGATTTAGTAACCGCACCAAGCGCCTCTACCGGCGGCGCGATTAGCCCGTGCGATAGCGATCGCCAAGTCGACGCGGATGAGGCAGCGGGAAGTTTCCCTAGACGAGCTGCGCACTGCTGCAGCCTGCGAGGGCATTCAGACTACGCTAGGCTAGGGAAATGGGAGCCATAACGGAATCAAATATAGACATTGATTTTGCTGGTGTGAACGTTGCGCCGCCGGCGGACCTCGATCTGAGGCCGGACCGGTTGGAGTTCGGACGTGTCACTGCTCCGCTGTGGTTTCGCGCGTGGTATCGCAAAGGCGAGTGGGAGCGCGGCAAAATCGAGCCGTGGAGCACCATCAATCTGCACCCCGCGGCGATCGTTCTACATTACGCTCAGGAGATTTTTGAAGGCCTGAAGGCGTACAAGATGCCGGATGGCTCCGTGGCGCTTTTCCGCCCGGAGATGAACGCGAAACGGATGAATCATACGGCCGCGCGCATGGCGATGCCGGAGCTCCCCGAGCATCTTTTCATCGACGGAATTCGCGCGCTGGTGGACTGCCAGCGTAAGTGGATTCCAGACCCTCCCGGATCGCTGTACATCCGCCCGACGATGATCGGTACGGAGCCGTGCATCGGCGTTCGCGCGAGCAGCGAATATCTGTTTTACGTGATCGTGCTGCCCTCGGGCAGCTATTTCCCGCAGGTGCCGAGCGGCAAGACCGGCACGGTTCGCGTATTCGTCTCAGAAACAGTGGGCCGGGCGGCGCGCGGCGGGACGGGAGACGCGAAGGCCGGCGCGAACTACTCCGTGACGCTGCAAGTGATCGGCATGGCGAAGAAGAAGGGCTGCGCGCAGGTCATGTTCCTGGATTCGCATGGCGAGCGGACCGTGGAAGAGATGGGCGGCATGAACGTGTTTTTCCTGCGCGGCGATACGCTGGTCACGCCGCCGTTGACCGGAACGCTGCTGGCCGGAATCACGCGCGACAGCATTTTAAAGCTCGCGCCCACGCTCGGGATCAAGGTTCGTGAAGAGCAAATCAACTGGGATGAGCTGCTGGCGGGGGTGAAGTCCGGCGCGGTCAGCGAGGCGTTCGCGTGCGGCACCGCCGCGGTGATTACGGGTATCGAATCGTTTGTGCTGGAAAACGGGGGAGAAGCGAAAGTGGGCGACGGCCAGTGCGGGCCGGTCACGCATAAGCTGTTTGACGCGCTGCGCAACATCCAGTACGGCCTTGCAAAGGACCCATTTGGCTGGGTTGTTCCGGTTTAAGTAGTCTCAACCCTGCCTTTGCCCGCGGCGCCGCCGCATACCGTGGGAACTCAAACCTGCCCGGAAACGTACTTCATAGAAGCGCTTTGGTGCGCGAAGGAAATGATCAATCTCATGCGGAGCTCCTATAACCGCCCTCTTGTTTGGATCTGCTGCGCGCTGGCGGCCGTGCCGGCCTCGGCGGAGAACGCGATTCATATCAATCCGGCCGAGGGCAGAATGCAGTGGCTGACCCGGCCTTACCGGCAACGGACCGTGCCGGAAATCAACCTCAATAATTCGCCCCGGCTCGACTCGCTGATCCGGGCAGGCAATCTGTATCTGACGTCGGCTGATGTGGTCGCGCTGGCGATCGAGAACAATCTCGACGTGGAGGTGCAGCGCTACGGGCCGCTGATGGCGCAGGAGATCCTCAAGCGCGCGCAAGCCGGAGGCGTGTTGCGGAGCGTCGGGCTCGGCGTGGCGCAAGCCCCGCAAAGCGTCAGCCTCCAGGGCGTAAGCCTCAATACCGGCGGAGCGGCGGTGAGCACGGCGGGCAATGGAGTCAGCTCCGGCGGAGGAATCGTGACGCAGTTGGGGCCGTCGATTCCATCGCTCGATCCGACCGTTTCCTTCTTCGCCAACTTCGGGCACACCACCAGTCCGCAAAGCAACACGTTTCTGACCGGCACTACGTCGCTGATTCAAGGCACCGAGACTTACCAGGCTCAATATCAGCAGAACTGGGTGTTCGGGTTGAGCGCGCAGCTCACTTATTTGAGCTCGCGAACCAGAGTCAATAGCCAGTTCTACAATATCAATCCGTACACCGCCGGCGACCTGGATCTTCAGATCACGCAGAACCTGCTGCAAGGGTTCGGAGCTTCGGTGAACGGACGCAATATCCGGGTGCAGAAAAACAACGTGAAGGTGATGGATCTGCAATTCGAACAGCAGTTGATCACCACGGTTTCAGGAGTTCTCAATTTGTACTGGGACCTGGTGAGTTTTCGCGAGGACGTCCAAGCGAGGCAGCGCGAGGTGGACGCCGCGCAACAACTGCTGCAGGACAATCGAAGGCAAGTGG
>JASHRP010000522.1 GCA_030037375.1 Bryobacteraceae bacterium
TCTTCATCTTTCCGTCTTCCCACACCACCATGCTCGCGACCTTGTCAGTGCCCTGAATGTGCGAGATGTCGAAGCATTCGATGCGTTTGGGCGCATGTTCCAAACCGAGCGCGTCCTGCAGTGCCTGCTGAATCGCGTTTGACGACGGCTTCAACACGCGGAAGCGCTGCTCGAAACTGTGCTTGGCGTTCGATTCCACCAGATCGAGCAAATGCTTCTTCGGACCGCGCTGGGGCGTAAGAATCTCCACCTTGCGGCCGCGGCGCTCGCTGAGCAGTTCCTCGAGCACTTCACGTTCTTCGAACTCCGCCGGAACGTGGATGAACGCGGGAACGTAGGGTTCGTTCAGATACACCTGTTTGAGCAGCGAAGCGACGAACTCTTCGGGCACGAACTCCATCTGGTCTTCCCAGAAGAACTCGCGGCGGTCGACGATGTGGCCGTGACGAAGATGGAACAGGTTCGCGGCGACCAGCGGAGGCTCGGCGTAGAACGCGAGGATGTCGGTGTCGCTGCCCTCGGCCGCGGCCATCTTTTGTTTCTCGCCCATCTCCTCAACGGTGCGCAGCAAATCGTGCAGCGCTGCGGCTTCTTCGTAGCGGGTCGCTACGCTGGCGACTTCCATTCGCTCCCGCAGCTCCTTGGCGAGATCCCTGTGACGGCCTTCGAGAAACAGACGGACGTCGCGCACGGCTTCGGCATATCGCTCATCGGTGGTCAGCCCGAGCACGCATGGCCCCAAACAGCGGTGAATGTGGAATTCGAGGCACGGGTGCGAGTGATGGCGTGTCAGATCGACGTTGCAGGAGGGAACAAGGAAATGGCGATGGATGAAGTGCACCAACCTGTGCGCGAGATTGCCGGGGAAGTAAGGGCCGAAGTACGTCGAGCCATCCTTGCGCAGCCGCCGGGTCACATACACCCGAGGATATTTTTCAGCGGTGAGTTTGATGTACGGGTAGGTTTTGTCGTCCCGCAGCAGGATGTTGTAACGCGGCTTCCACTGCTTGATGAGGTTGTTCTCAAGCGCCAGCGCTTCCTTTTCGTTATCGACCTGGATGAAGTCGATGGCGCGCGCTTCGCCGATGAGGGTTCCGGTCTTAACGTCGATAAGCCGGTCTTCGTTGAAGTAACTGCGCACACGGGCGCGCAGATTCTTGGCCTTGCCGACGTAGATCACCGTGCCGTGGGCGTCTTTGTAGAGGTAGACGCCGGGGAGGAGAGGCAGCTCGGCCGCTTTATCGCGAAGCTCCGAAAGCGGATCTATAATTTAATTGTGTCACGCACGGTACTCGCCTCGATGTTGCTCACATTGACGCTGACGCACCGCGGTCGAGCGCAGGATTCCAAGCCTCCGGCGGCCCCGCCCAGTTCTCAGACGCAAGCCCAGCCGCAAGAGGTCGAGCCGCCCGAAGAGGACAAGGACTATAAGCCTCGCACCTACGACTTCAATCCGTTGAAGGCGACCAAGAGCCTCACCGCCGGGGACTTCTATTTCAAGAAGGGCAACTACGCCGCGGCAAAGGGCCGTTACCAAGACGCGACGCTGTACGATCCCGGTTCAGCGCAGGCTTTCGAGAAGCTCGGTGAGGTGGAGGAGAAACTCCACGATCTGAAGGCCGCGCGCGTGGCCTACGCCAAGTGCATCGAATTGGACCCCAACGGTAAGGATGTTGAGTCCGTGAAGAAACGGCTGGAGAAGCTTCCGCCCTCCGCGTCGAAGTGACCGATAAGATCGTGGTGCTGAGCGCCTGCGGATCCGAGGAGGAGGCCGTGCGCCTGGCTCGCCACTTGGTGGAAACGCGGGTCGCGGCCTGCGTCAACATTATCCCGGGCGCGCGAAGCATTTATCACTGGAAAGGCGCGATCGAAGACGCTGCGGAATGGATGCTGGTGATCAAATCCCGCCGCGACCTTTTCGCCGCGCTGCAGTCGGAGCTCGGGAAGATGCACTCCTACGAAGTTCCGGAGATGGTCGCGCTACCCGTGGTGGAAGGGTCGGAGAGTTATCTGGCGTGGATGGACCGGGAATTGAAGAAGCCGAGCAAGTGAATCTCCCCCTACCCCTCGCTGTTCAGCAACAGGCATAGGGCCAGCAGGATACGCCGCAATCCCGCCTCTCGCCCTTCCGGAAGAAACCACTCATTGGGGGTGTGCGCGCCACCGCCTTGCCCTCCCGCTCCGATGGAGACGGCCTGGAGCCCCAGCGAAAGCGGAATGTTCGCATCCGTCGAGGCGCAATCGAGCGAGCTGCGAATGCCCAAGTGGGCGTCCACGGCGGAGAGATACTCCAGAATTGGCGATCCTGGCCGCAGCGCGCCGCCCGGCCGCGACCCGATCTCCTTCAACCGCGCCGAAAGCCGCCCTCCAGTCGCGCGAGCATTTTCCTCTTCAAGCGTGCGCTCCATGGCCGATTCGAGCAGCGTCGCCAGCTCCTCCATCCGCCGGGGGTTCTCCGAGCGTAAATCGACTTTGGCCCGAGCCTCGCTGGGGATGGCGTTAATGCTCGTGCCGCCCTCTATCAAACCGAAATTGTAGGAGCTGCGCGGCTCGCCGTTCGGAGCTTGGTCTAGGAACCGCGCGATCGTGCGGCTGAGCGCGTGAACCGGATTAACCGATCCATGGTCGCTCCAGCTATGGCCGCCGGGACCGGAAAACGTCACGTCAAAGCGCCGGCTGGCAAGAGCCTGACAGGTAATATGATCCATGCTCGGCCCATCCAAGATCAGGAAGGCCCGATAACGGCTGGAAGTCGCGGCGCGGCACAAGTACCGCATGCCGGACAGGTTGCCTTCACCTTCCTCGCCGACGTTCGCCACAAGAACAGGAGTGAGAAGTGGATATTCCAGCGGCGGATGCGCATTCCACGCCGCAGCCAACGCGAGCAATGCCGTGAGGCCAGCGCCATTATCCGAAACCCCGGGGCCCAGCAATCTCCCGTCGCCCGCAACCTTAATGTCTTCCGGAACGCGCGGAGCGAGCACGGTATCCAGGTGCGCCGTGACCGCCACGGATGCCGCTTCGCGCTTTCCAGGCAGCCACGCGATCACGTTTCCCGCCCGGTCCAGCTTCGATTCCCACCCCAGGGAGCGAAAGCGCTCCGCCATGTACTCCGCGCGTTTCTCCTCGAGAAACGTAGGCGCCGGAATGCGGCACAGCTTCAGGTGTTGTTCGTTGATCCAGCCGCGTTCCTTGCGGAACCATTCGAGGCAGGCGCGCACTGCGGCCGTCCGGGCGAGGTCGGAAACGGATTCGGCCAGGATAGGCATTTAAACTTTCAGTCTAACTCCCCACACCCGTCCCCCCAAAACCTAAGGAAAGTTATGATGAGTGCTTCCCATGCCCGCGAGAGTCCGCAAACTCCTGATCCTGCTGCACCGATGGCTGGGGCTCGGATTTTGCCTGCTGTTCTTGATGTGGTTCTTGTCAGGGGCGGTTCTCGCCTATTGGGATTACCCCACGGTCACGGACCGCGACCGGCTCGCTCACGCCGAACCTATCGACGCCTCGCGAATCCATTTCACCGCGGACCAAGCCTACGCGAGTCTCAAGCTCGACGGGCCGCCCGCCTCGACCCTCCTGCTCATGTTCGACGGCCGCCCCGCCTTTCGTTTCGATGATGCATTGGTTTACGCCGATACAGGCGAGCCGCAGCGCGATTTTCCGCCCGATCTCACCCGCCGCATCGCCGCCGCATGGGCGAAGCAGCCCGCATCCGCCGCGACTCTCGAAATCATGCATGGAATCGATCAATGGACCGTCAGCGGCGAGTTCGCCGATTTGCGCCCGCTCGACAAGTACTCCTGGCCCAACGGCGACCAGGTCTACGTTTCCGAAGTCACCGGCGACGTCGTGCAGTACACCACGCGCGCTTCGCGCCTCGGCGCGTATTTCGGAGCGATTCCGCATTGGCTCTATTTCACGCCACTGCGAGCGAACGGACGCCTGTGGAGCAGGATCGTAATCTGGTCATCCGGAATCGGCGCGATCGCTGCGGCGCTCGGTTTGATTATCGGCGTCTGGATCGTGCTGCCGTCGAAGCGCGTTCCTTACGCGGGCCAAAAGCGCCTGCACGCCATGCTCGGCCTGATTTTCGGCCTGTTCGCCTGCACCTGGGCCTTCAGCGGCATGCTTTCCATGGAGCCGTTCTCATTCAGCGCCGGTCCCAGGCGGATGGGCGCGAAAATCGATCGAGCCCTTCACCAGGGCGGCCGCAAATCCTGGGAACAGGTTCTCGCTGAAGCTCGCGGCGGAGCCAAACTCATCGATTTCAATTCCCTTGCTGGCGACCCCGCCGCCGTCCTCGAAGCCGTCCGCCACGCCGTCGAGCCAAATAAGATTGCTGATACTCGCCAGATCACCGAATACGAAGCGTATTATCTCGACCGCCACGGCGAGCACCCGCTCCCAGCGTTGTTTGTCCGGCTCAACGATGACCGCGGCTCGATGTTCTACATCGATCCCAAAACCGCCAGCATCGTCGAAGCCTACGATTCAGCCTCGCGCGTCAATCGCTGGCTGTACCACGGTCTCCATTCGCTCGATCTCCCGTGGCTGTACGGGCATCGGCCCGCGTGGGATATCGCGATCGTCACGTTACTCGCCGGAGGAGCATGGCTCAGCGTAACGTCGGTCATCATCGCGTGGCGGTTCTTGCGCCGCTCGCTCATCTAATTCCCCGAAGCAACGCGCTCAGCCCATTCCACGCGATCTGCACGCCGATGCAAACCAGGATGAAGGAAGAAAGCCGGAGGATCACGTTCATCGCGGCCTCGCCCAAAACCTCAGCGATCCGCTCGGCGAAGCGATAACTCAAATAAATCGAAACCGCGATCGCGATCGCACCGATCAGCATCCCCGTGATCAGAGGCCAGCCCCACTCGCCTTGTTCGGGCCGGTTCGCGCCCACCGTGATCGCTACCGAGATCGAGCCCGGCCCAACGGTCAAAGGCAATGTCAGAGGGTAAAAAGCCTGCCGCATGTAATTGCCTTCGTTGCACGGCTTGTCTACGCTCTCCGCGGCGCCGTCATCCGACTGGCGCAGCAGCGCCCACGCCGTCGACACCACTACCAGCCCTCCGCCCACTTGCACTACTGGAAGCGAGATCCCGAAAAAGCCCAGGATGTGCGTACCGATAAAAATCGACACGACCATCAGCACCAGGCTGTTGATCGCGATGCTTCGCGCCAGCTTCGCGCGGCCCGATTCCGAGACGCCGTGGGTGAGCGTGAGAAAGATCGGCGCTCCGCCGAGCGGATTGACGATGGGAAACAGCGCGCCCACCACCAGGAAGATCCTTGCCGTAAGCTCGCCGAACGCGGTTTGCACGTTTGAAGGCGGACCCTCTCGATTTCCGCCTGCTTCTTATTCTATTGGCCGGCTATGCCAAAGTGAGCAGCGTCACTCGGATCTGCGCCGAGCCAATTC
>JASHRP010000523.1 GCA_030037375.1 Bryobacteraceae bacterium
AACAGCACTGGCGGGTCGAGCGCGAGGGCACGCGCAAGACCGGCGCGCTTCCGCATGCCGCCCGAGAGATCGGCGGGCATTTTGTCCGCGTCCTGCTCCAGTCCCACCTGAGAGAGTTTGTCCTTCACGATCTGCTGGATTTCGTCTTCGGATTTGGAGGTGTGTCTCCGCACCGGGAACGCAACATTCTCGCCGACAGAGATCGAGTCGAAGAGCGCCGCGTCTTGAAACATGAAACCTACCGTCCTGCGAACGCGCATGAGATCCGCGCGGTCCAACTTTTGAATGTCCTCGCCCCCGACGCAGATGCTCCCGGAGTCCGGACTCAGTAAGCCGATGATCAGCTTTAGCGTTACGCTCTTTCCCGTTCCGCTCTTCCCGAGGATCGCGAATGCTTCGCCCGGCGCTACCGCGAAGGAAACATCGGCGAGCACCTTGTTGCCGTTGAAGGCTTTCGAAACCTTTTCGATGCGGACCGCGGCCTCGCTCATCGGTTCATCCCTGCTGAGGGAACCAGAAGAACGTGAGTTTAACAAGCAGCACGTTAAACAGAATCAGAAACAGCGAGCACAGGACCACGCTGCGGGTAGAGGCGCGGCCGACTCCGGTCGCTCCCTGGCTGGCGTTGTAGCCCAGGTAGGTGGAGATCGTGCCGATCAGCAGTCCAAAAACGGCGGTCTCGAGGGTGGTGGGAACGTAGTCGGACCATACCATCGACGCAAAGGCCCGGTAAACGAAATAGCGCACCGAAACGTGCGTCGCGATGATTTCCGCAAGCAATCCGCCCGCTGCGCCCGAGAAATCCATAATCAGCGTCAGAACCGGCATCGCGATAATGCACGCCGCAACGCGCGTAACCACTAGGTACTTAAACGAATCCACTCCGAGGGATTCCAAGGCGTCAATTTGTTCCGAAACCCGCATGCCCGCGAGTTCCGATCCTATGCCGGCTCCTACGCGCCCGGAAACCAGCAGCCCGCAGACCAGTGGGCCGAGTTGGCGAAACATCGCGATCGTGAGCAGCGCCGGGATCATGGAGGCGGCTCCGAAGCGCGTCATGGAGGCCCTGGTATGAAGCGAAAGTACCACTCCCACGGCGAATCCGCACGCGGCAATCAGCGGCACAGAACGAGACCCGATCTCCTGGATCTGGTGCACGATTTCTTCAAATTCCTTGGGTCCGCGAAAAAAATCCCGCACAACGCGAACTCCAAACAGGTATAGGCCCCCCGTGAAATCAAGAACTTGGAGAAGTCGCTCACGCATCTCATTGCACGGTGAGCACCTCAGTCTCCAAGCGGTCCGCTTTCATGGCAAATCGCACTTTGCTAAGGCTTTTGATGTGTTACGAGGCGAGGCGCTCAGCAATCTCATTAGCGGAGAATGGACGCGTGCGGGCATTGACATGCAACGCTGCAGATGTGACCCGTGCGGAGCCCACGCGTATCCTCGAATACATTAAAGCGACGTGGCGGGGGCTGACGCGTACTCACAAAGATCTAGCTACGGCCGCCGCCGATCCCAAGCTTTCCACTTTAGCGGACGGGCGATGGCCGGTTTATATTGCCCGGGACGAGAATTTGCGGCAGATCTCGGCCCAATTACGGCGAGAGATGGGGCCCGATGAATTCAAAAAGATCCACATGAGAGTTCTGCCGGAGGATCCGTCCACCCTTCGCGATCACGGCTTGCTCTATTTGCCGCACTCCTACGTCGTGCCCGGCGGCCGCTTCAATGAAATGTATGGCTGGGACAGCTTCTTCATCGAGGTGGGCCTGCTGAGAGACGGACAGATCGATCTCGCAAAAGACATGGTCCAGAATGCGCTCTATGAAGTGCGCGCCTATGGAAAGGTCCTCAACGCGAATCGCACTTACTACCTGACGCGCTCCCAGCCGCCGTTCCTCACCCAGATGGTAACGGCCGTGTATCGCCGGACGCGGGATCGGCAGTGGCTGGAGGCAGCCCTGCCGGAGATCGAGCGTTACTACCTGTATTGGACTTCCGAACCGCATCTGACTCCGGAAACGGGCTTGTCGCGCTACTATGATCCGGGAATAGGTCCCGCGCCCGAGGTTCTCGCTTCGGAGCACGACAAAAGCGGACGCACGGACTACGATCTGATCCGCGAATACTTCCGGTCTCATCATGTGCCGGATTACGACGTCAGCCAATACTACGATGCGTCGAGTGATCAATTAACGGATCTCTTTTATACCGGCGATCGTTCCATGCGCGAATCGGGGTTCGATCCATCGGGACGCTTCGGGCCTTTCAGCATCGATATTATTCACTACAACCCAGTCTGCCTGAACTCCCTGCTTTATCTCACGGAGGAGCAAACTGCGGAGATCTTCAAGATTCTTGGGCGCGAAACTGACGCGAGCGCCTATCGCAAGCGCGCCCAAGAACGAGCAGCGCGGATAAACCAGTTGATGTGGGACAGCCACGAGGGACTTTATTACGACTACGATTTCGTTCATGGAAAGATGCGGCGCTACCCGTACCTCACCACCTTTTATCCGCTCTGGGCCGGAATCGCGGGGAGGGACCAAGCGGAGCGGGTGGCGCAAAACATCCGATTGTTCGAGCAGCCTGGCGGCCTGCAGACCAGCACTACCCGCACCGGCGATCAATGGGATGCTCCATTCGCTTGGGCGCCGCTCGAGTGGATCGCGATCGAGGGTCTCCGGCGTTGCGGCTACGAAGCGGATGCGCTCCGAATTGCGCAAAGCTACCGTTCCATGATCGAAGAGGAATTCGAGCGCACCGGCAATATCGAGGAAAAATACGACGTGGTCCGCCGGCGTGCCGACGTGAGCCGTACCCTGCGTTACGGATATCGCACGAACGAGGCCGGGTTCGGCTGGACGAACTCAGTGTTCACTGCATTGCTCGATGAAGTTCCACCGGAATTACGCCAAGAGGCCTCTAAGCGCTAACTAAAACGTTGGCTCTGCCGTCGCTGGGTTGGCGCGTGGATTGCTCGTGGAGTGGAAGGAGTATGGAAACTATGCCGGTTCTGAACATCGCAATTACGTTGATCGTGGTTGGGGTACTGATGTGGCTGGTAAATAACTATATCCCAATGGCTTCGAGCATCAAG
>JASHRP010000524.1 GCA_030037375.1 Bryobacteraceae bacterium
GTCTGCGTGAATCGAAGGGCCTGGCCGTGAGCGTGGTCGTGCGCCATCTACCTTCATGCTACGCCTATCGAGAGGTGTCGCGCTGTTGGCCGGTTGGAGCTTCTGAATCCGGCGCGGCCCGTGCTACAAAGGTAGCGTGATCGTATGGTTAACGGGCCTGCCCTGCTCCGGGAAAACCACCCTGGGGCTGGCCTTGATCGAACGCTTGCGCGGCATGGGACGCAAGGCCGAGTTCCTGGACGGCGACGTGGTTCGGCGCGAGCTGTGGCGCGACCTTGGATTCACGAAGGCCGATCGCGAAGAGAATATCCGGCGGCTGGGCGCTGTCGCCGAGCTGCTGGGACGCAACGGCGTGATTACCGTGGTCTGCGTGGTTTCGCCGTACCGGGCATCGCGGGATAACGTTCGCAGCCGCTCCACGCGATTCCTTGAAGTTTACGTCAACGCGCCGCTGGCGGTCTGCGAAAAGCGCGACGTGAAGGGGATGTATCACAAGGCGCGGGCGGGCGAATTGCCGGGATTCACGGGAATCGACGACCCGTACGAACCGCCGCTGGCGGCCGAGGTGGAGTGCCGCACCGACATCGAAAGCATCGAGGAGAGCACGTCGAAGATCCTGGAGCAGGTTCAGGCGGCGCTGGGTGATACAGGAACGGCCGCGGCGATGAAGGGCTAGCTCGCCTTGCGAAGGTCCGGACCTAACCTTCCCTCTGATGCGCTCGCGACCGCCAAGTGTTCGTAAGAGTTCACTCTCCGAGAGTCCAGATTCAATCGAGCCCGATCGTTCGCAGTCCCAGGCGCTTCCGCAAGCTCCGAGACGGGCGCGATGCGTCAAATTGACGTGACGGCGGCTTCACGGGATCAACAGCAGGCGTCCGGGTTTAAGCCCGCCAGTTCCTGATGGAAAGGGGATTCATCGCCAATGGCGTGGGCGACAAGTGCGCTTCCCCAACGGACCGTCTGGAATCATTCTCCGAGCGGCCGACGTTAGAAGAGTCATTTTCAACTCCAGATCGACTCGCCGGCCTGGGGCGCTCAAGATGCGTGTTTGCCTGCCGACCTAGCCGCTTCACCGTCGAGTAGCACGGCCAATTGCCGCAGCAGAGCGGCTCCGTCACCGCGATAGGCGCTCCCATGCTGGCAGGCGAGGATCGATGGACCAAGTTCCGCGAGGCGCTCTAGAATCCGGGATGTGCTTGTCCCGTGAGCGTAGTACTCCATCATTCCGCGCATTCCTTCGCTCGCGGTGAGCACCTCTGATTCCGTCACGGGCGGTAAGGCGGCTCCGGGCTGTGTGAACAGGTCTCCGCAGAGCAGCGCCTGAGTCGTTGGGTCGAAAAGAATGCCGCAATCCCAGCCGTGCGGAACGTGCGGCGTATAGAGCCATTTCAAGGAACGGCCGATAGAGAGTTCCTCGCCGTCTTTTAAACCGCGAGCGGGACGGGCAGCAAAATCATTGATTGATGTAAGCACGCCAATTTCGGCGCCGAATGGGGTCGCCTGCGGCGCGGCCGCTAGAAACTCATTCAGTGCGCCAAATTCATCCCCTTCAAAGTGCGATCCGCCGATCCAGCGCAGTTTCTCGACCGGCATCACCTTCTTGAGGGCCTCAAGGGTCAGGGCGAACAGGCTTCGCCAGCCGGCGTGGAACAATAGCGGTTCTTCGTCCTTAACCAGATAGGAGTTGAAGGTGAATCCGCCGGGGATCACATCTACAGGCGTCGAGATTCGATAGATTCCGGCCGCGACTTCGTCCACGCGAGTTCCTGCTTGTTGGTTCACAATCATGGCGATGCTCCCTTCGCGAATTGGGCCGTCGGAATGTCCCAACTTCGATCCCCTGGTGTTTTCTCGCCCGCAAGGTTACACGAAGGTAAATGCTGGTCCCAGGGGAATGACTGATTCTATCTCACGGACTCGACTAGGATCACCCGGAACTCAGAGAGAGGGCTGAGCCGCACCGCGACGCAATAGCCGGCAGGAACGGCCCCTCGCGCCAACAGCGCTCGCTACTCTTGATCCGAGGACGCGAAGCAGCGCCGTTTTCTGGTGGCGGGTTGAATATACAATCTCAGCGCTGGACTTCTTTGAAGACTCAGAGGTAATTTAGCCGGGGCAATGCACTACCATAAGACAGCAAACGCGAGAGACAGAGTTCGTCGTGTGTTGTCGCAGGAGGAAAGGCGCCTGCGGCAATGGAATCCATATCTGAATCGCCAGCCCAACAACTGAGGCGATTCATCGCCAGGTTCGACTCGACGATGGCGCAGCTGATTCGCGAGTGCAGGGCGGCGATGCGCAAGCGCTTTCCCACCGCGAACGAATTGGCGTATGACAACTACAACTTTTTCGTCATCGGCTACGGGCCCACTGAACGCCCTTCGGATTGCGTAGCATCGCTAGCCGCCAATTCTAAAGGCGTCAATCTCAATTTCTTGCACGGATCGAGGCTCCCCGACCCCCACAAGATTCTGCAAGGATCCGGGGCCCAGAACCGGTTCGTACGCTTGGAGGGAGTGAGGACACTAAGCAAGCCTGAGGTGCGGGACCTGCTCGCTGTCGCGGTGGCACAATCCGACCCGCCGTTTCCCAGATCGGGTGCCGGTAAGCTCATCATTCGGTCGGTATCCGAAAAACCAGCGTCGACGAAGATAGCCAGCCTCAAGCCCCGCATGCCCGTCAGGGCCGATCATCCGTTGCGGTGGATCTGACGAAAGCGCTGAACTCTACTTCATCGGTCCGCCGACCGTCGCCGAGCCAGTTCCGCTGCAACCGATCGGGCCGTAGCGGAGAAATTTCTGGATGCGTTTCCCGGTATCGACCTCGCCTGTGTAGATGTTGCCTTTGCTATCCACGCTGACCTGGTGCAGCCAGTGAAAATCTCCCGCCATCCGGCCGAAACGCCCGAGACGTCCCAGTTCCTGGAGATTGCTTCGGTTCAGAATGTAGATAGTCATGTTGGCGTTGTCGCCGACATAAAGGCAGCTTTGCGCTTTGTCCGTTGAAAAGTTCATCGAAACGGCGGTTCCGATGACGTTGGTATGATCGCTGACAAACCTCTCCGCGACAAAACCGCATTTGCCGGGCTCGCCCCCGGGATTGCTGCAAGGCTTTCCGAGCGAGGGATCGTTCTTGTCGAACACCTGCAAACGATCGTTGCCGCGATCGCAGACATAGATCTTGCCGTCATTTGCGATCTTCACGCAATGCACGGGATTGCGGAAGAATGCCGGCTTCTTGTTGCCTTTGGCGGAATCATCAATCCAGCTTCCCGCCGCCCGCGCGCCTTCGTCATCGACTGGGTTGTTTCCGTATGCGCCAAAGTGTCCGATATATTTTCCTGTGTTGGCGTCGACGATGAGCACCCGACGGTTTCCGTAGCCATCGGCGACATACAGGCGATCGGTGGCGGGGTCGACGACCATGTCGGCGGCCTGATACAGCAACGGCGTACCGTTCCTGCCGCCGCTGGTGTCATTGCTGGCGGGAGCCTTGGGAGTCCCGCCGATCCTCATCTTGAAGTTGCCATCCATGTCGAATTTCAAGATGAACCCATCGCCACCGTCTTTGTTGGTGGTCCACGGCAGGCCCGGCGTGGCGGCGGCAGCGTTGCCTGAGAGATAGACGTTGTCGTTGTGATCCACGTAGATGCCGTGCTCGCTATTGGGCCAGATACAGCCAGCCTCGGCTTTGCATTTGCCCCCGATGAAGCCGGGATCGGCCGGACCTCCCCAGGAGCGCATCAGCTTGCCCGAGGCATCGAACTCCATGACAGAGGGCGCGGGCTTGCAGCAATCGTTGATCGACCCGTAGAGGCGCGCTTGCCCCAGCCCGTTAATAGGCTGGCCTTTGTCGTCTTTCACGCCAGAGAGGGGTCCCTCCAGGCCCGCCTCTTCGTTGGTGAGCGTGCGCGGCCGGTTGTAGACCCAAATGTGGTCGTGCGAGTCGACGTAAAGGCCGCCGATTTGGCCCAGGATCCAGTTGTTCGGCAGAGGCTGGGGCCAAGAAGGATCGACCACGAAATTCGGGGTCTTCCCCGTTGGCGAGGTGTTGTACACGCCGGACTGCTTCGCCAACCGGTCGAGTGCGCCGGTGCTTTTCAAGATGTTGCTATCGGAGTCGGCAGCCATCAATAAACCGGTCAAGACTAAACTGGTCGCCGTCGCCACGGTTATCAATTTGCGTTGGATCATTGGTTTGTCTTCCTGTGTCAGACCGCGGTCTCCCCTCCGGTGCGCTGCCCGCTGCGGGCATCGCGCCGGGTAGAAGTATATAACACTACCCCGAATTTTTCGGGCGGCGCCATGCACTGGCGACGCTAGGAATGCCCTATGACAAACTCACAGGTCCTCCGCCGTGGCTCCGGCGCTTGATTACTTTGGATTCCCGCGAAGGCACGAGCGGCGAGCTTAGGAATCTGGAGTGTACCCGGTCATTTCAGCCGCGTGTTCGAGGTTCGTGAGGTGAAGGCTGGTTCTATTGCGGCTTAGAGAGCGGCATTTCCTTAGGCTTTCCGCCAGCTGAATGGCCCTCCAGAAACGTAGACAGATTCGTGGCCAGGTGAACGAACTCCGCGGGTATCATCAGCACGGTGGTGCTATTATTATCCGCGCCGACCTCCGCGACCATTTGCATCCGCCGGAGCTCCAGCGCGGCGGGATTCCCGACCATCGAACCAGCGGCATCCGCCAATTTCCGAGAAGCCTCCAGTTCGGCCTCGGCCTTGATGATTCGGGCCCGCTTCTCGCGGATGGCCTCCGCTTCCATCGCCATCACCCGCTGCATGTCCTGCGGAATCTCCACGTCCTTCATTTCCAGCAATTCGACGGTTACTCCCCAGGCGCTTGTGTTTTCGAGCACGACGCGTTTCAAAAACGCGTTGATTTTGTCGCGTTCCTTCAAGACTTCGTCGAGAACATGCTGGCCGATCACGTTGCGCAGGCTGGTTAAGGCGACCTGTTGGACGGCCGCACGGAAGTTCTCGACCGTTAAAACGGCCTTCTGAGGATCGGTGACGCGAAACCAAAGGACGGCGTTAACCTTCACGGTGACGCTGTCGCGAGTGATGGTCTCTTGCTGCTCGATAGGATTGGTGACGACGCGCAGGTCGATCTTGACCTTGGTCTCAATCCCTAGCGGGATCAGCCAGTACAAGCCCGGTCCGCGCAGACCCCGATAGCGCCCTAAGCGGAATACGACGGCGCGCTGGTATTCGCGCGTGATCCGGAAGCCGGAGAGGAGAATCAAGACGACCACGCCGAGAAGAATCCCGCTCAAATCGACCTCCATGGGATCGCCTTACTGGGTTTCTGTAGTGTCGCGAACCGGGGTTTTCTTGCGAACCCCGGTTTTCTTGGGATGTGCCGAGGAGCTGGCCATCATACTACGCTTCCACATCCGAAGCCCTCCCCGGATTGCGTTGGCGTTATCGCCCAGCCGCGCGCCGTCAGGAAGCTTCTTCAGAAGGCGGGCGTTGCCGCCGCCGAGAATGACGTAGTCCGCCTCCAGCGCGCTTTTGAGCCGCTCAACTACGTCGAAGACGTGCCGGCGCCATTTCTTTTTGCCGAGCTTTTCCAGGCCACGCAAGCCGATGTAATCCTCGTAGGTCTTGCCTTTTTCGTAGGGCAGATGCGCGAGTTCCAGTGGTTCGAGCATGCCGTCAACGATGAGCGCGGAACCGAGGCCGGTTCCCAAACCGAGGAACAGCATTCGGCCTCCCTCATAACTGCCGATCGCCTGCATGGCGGCGTCATTGACGATTTTGACCGGATGGCCGAGCGCCTTCGCAAAATCGAAGCCGACCCAGCCGTGGCCGAGATTGTGCGGCTCGAGAAGCGGGCGGCCGTGAAGAACCGGGCCTGGGTAGCCTATCGAGACGCCTGAGTACTTCCAATCCGCGGTGAGTTTCTTGACGGCCGCGACCATGAGGCGCGGGGTCGTCTTCGGCCCGGAATCCAACTTCAAAGGGACCTTGCGATGGCCGTCGGAAATCTTGATATGGGTGCCTCCCACATCCAGAACCAGAATTCTGTCCGAAGTCTCTGGCATGGGGCGATGGTCTATACGAAGCCGATGGCGCGGCCGCAGACCGCCACGCCGAACCACAGTCCGAACGAGATCAACGCCATAACGCGGCCCCACGCGGGAACGCTGGTTTGCATCTTGCGAACACCGGGGTAAAACGCGTATTGAAAGATCAGCGCTAAAGCGAGCAGCAGCATCTTGGGGCCGAAAGCGGCGTTGTCGAAGAGCTTGCGCGGCTCCGCGATGAACAGAAAGACGCCGGTGACCAGGATGATGAGCACACTCCAGTTCATCAGCGGCCGGACCTGTTCCATGATTTGCGCGGGCGACCAACGCTTAACGGCGACTCCGAGCAATCGCAGATCGATTAGGAAGACCGATCCGAGGAGGACGGCCAAGGCCAGAATGTGGATGGTCTCGGTGAAGGGAAACACCCAAGTGGTGGCTTTGATGTAAGTGGAAATACCGGTTCCGTCCACCCATTTGAAGAAAGGGAAAAGCGCAGGCCACTTCGCGAAAGCAAGAGGGGCGGGCGCGAACGGATCATCCCCCTGAGCGCCAAGTCGAAGCACGGCGAGTTGCAATAGAAAGTGGAGCATCGGAGGAAACCCTAAAGATTATACGCCGTGTAGCGCCCCGCGAAAATTACCGCGGCCCACAGCGTCAAAGACATTACTCCGGCCAAGCGGGCGCGGAATGGAGGCGGAGAGGCCATGTCCCATTTGGCGGTCGTGCGGTCGATGGTGGAATGAAAGACCAACGCGTTCAAGCCGGCCAGGATCAGGGCCACCACTTTGATTCGGAAATACCCGCTCTTATAGCACTTGAGAGGCTCCGACCAGAATAGAATCGCGCCGGTGACGAACATCAGTGCGAAGCCGAAAAAGGTGACAGGCAGGAAGCT
Source organism: Bryobacteraceae bacterium (assembly GCA_030037375.1). Classification (GTDB taxonomy): domain Bacteria; phylum Acidobacteriota; class Terriglobia; order Bryobacterales; family Bryobacteraceae; genus Palsa-187. The sequence goes on from JASHRP010000524.1 coordinate 6,929, forward strand.
CCACTTGACCTTGGATACCGGATCGGCCTTCCACTTCACCCCGATCAGCCGGAAATCGTACATCATGACCGGAGCCATCATCAGCGCCATGCCAAGAAGGTGGGTGCCTTCGAGAATAGGCCAAAATGCGGTGGATTCCCGAATCGCCGTGCTGCTGGGGGTGTCTTGCAGCCACGCGCAGAATTGGAGCAGAGCGTTCATCCATCAGCCTTTCGAAGATGACAAGGGGAATTTACCACTCTTACGCGGAGAAGCCCTGAAACTCTCTCGCCTTAATGAACTTTCACTATCCCACAGGGCATCGTGGAGGTCAAGGTGAGCCTCGATCTGTCTAGCTTCGCCTTGTGTCGCTGGGCCGCCGCGCCTTTCCGAGCATGAACGATGCAAGGGCGGCCAGCATGACGCCAGCGGCTCCGGCGAGCTGCCATTTGAAGTGATTCGCGGATAGCAGCCAGAACGCGAGCGGCACATTAGGGGCGTGAACGCGCGCGACCCAAAACACAGCATCGAAGTTCTTGGCCAGAGCCAGTTGTTCGGGATGCGATTCGCACCAAACGGGGCGAGGATTCAGCAGCTCCGGGTCAGCGGTCCCGCGCATATCGAGAAAACAAGCCGGAGAACGCGGCGAACACAATCGATTCGGAATCTCACCGGAGCCGTCTCCGCCGACAAAGGCATAGCCAAAGTCGTCGGTTGTATCGTCGTAAATCACGAGCGTGCCGCCGCCGAGCGCAAAACCAGCGATGGTGTACAGGCGGGACCCGAGGGCGTCGTGAAGTATCTCGCCTACTGACGTTGAGGATTTGCCGTCGTCATAAAACAGGTGCGAGACATGCGCCCATAGCGCCAGTTTGCCTCCTTGCGCGGCGGCCTTTAGCGCCAGCGCGAATTGGCTCGCCAGTCTGTCGCGCGTGGTTTTGTACAAATTCCAATCGAGTTTGCCCGGTCCCAGCGATTGGCATCGGGCGAGCGAGGCACGCAGATTCGCGGGAATCAATCGGAGGACGGCGGCATGGGGCAGATTTGGAAATCGTCCCTCGACCGTGGGCGCGGCGGCCGCGATCCAGTTTTCGAGCGTGGCGATGCCATTCTCGACGCCACTTGCATTCGCGGGGCTGTAACCGGAGCACGCCGAGGTGATCGGGGCCAGAGACGCGATCCATTGGGATTGGTCGAAGCCGGGAGGAGCTGGGGCGTAGCGTTTGAGGCGCAGCGAGAGGAGCTCAAACGCATCGGTTCCTTGCGTGCTCCGGCCCGACCCAGGTTGGATGTCGTACGCCGTGACGTAAAGCGGGTGAGGCGTACTCCAGGTGCTTCGCTCATATTCGAAGAGGCTGCGCATTTCGGCCGTGTTCCACAATCCGAACAGGCCGGCATTGGCTTGCGCAACCGCGCCGGGCTGACGTTCATCCGCTGAGAGGAATTGATCCTGCGTGGCCCACAGATCGACGGGCGAGCCCTCAAAGGCCAACATCCCGAATCCCAGGTTTTGGTTGAGATATTGGAGCATGCCGAATCGAATGAGCGGAAACTCGTGGGTCATATGAATGGATTCGGCAAGGGAGACCAGCTCCACGCCGTTTAGCAGGGGGGCGAGATAGGTGTACTGATGCGGGTCGGCATAGTCAGAGGAAATAGGGTGAATCTCCGAGGGCGAGCCGGCCCTGGCGCCGCAAAATAGCAGCAAGGCAAAGGATAGGGCGGCCTTGCGAAGCATGGATTCAGTCTATAGGAACGAGAGAAACGCAGCCGGGAACTTGCATGCAGCCGGCGGTGTCCAACACCTCAGCAGGATTTGTAGGCGGTTTGGCCGGGTAGCGGTAGAATGGTTTCGGAGCATACGCCGTGGCGGATACAACCGTTGGGTTTCAACTAGAGTCAGTACTGCGGTTCAGCGCCGACGTGGCGCTGGAAGACTCGGCGCTGCTCGAAGGTTTACGGCGCGGCGATGGCGCGGCCTATGAGACTCTGATCCAACGGTATGAGAAGCCGGTCTACAACCTGGTAAGCCGGCTGGTGGACGACCCGGCGGATGCGGCCGACGCGGTACAGGAA
>JASHRP010000525.1 GCA_030037375.1 Bryobacteraceae bacterium
TCCGTTCGAGCGTCGTTCCCATGGATTGGTCCATGGCCACCAGCGCATTCGCATACGCGGCCTGTACCTGAACCCCGGTATATTGCGCCGAAACGAGATCTCGCTCCTTCAGGATCACGTTGTATGCGGTCGAAAGTCCGGCGCGAAGCTTCTCCTGTTCGGCGTCGCGCGAAACCTGCGCCAGCCGGACCGCCTCATTCGCCGCTTCCACTTGCACCTTGCCTTGAATCAGGCCGATTCGCGACTGCAGCACTTGCAAGTTGATCTGGTTTTGGGTGCTTTGCTGGCTGATCTGCAATTGGTTGCGCTCCAGCTGCGAGCGGATATTATCCGCCTGCGCGGAACGGTTGCGAATCGAAGCGCTGAAGCTGACGCCGTACGCGCCTTCCGGGTAGGCCGCGCTGAAACTCTGTCCCAAAGAGCCGATTGCGCCACTCGTGGTTTTGGTGTTATCGCCCTGCAAACCGGAACTGGCAAGCAATCCGAATCCGGCCAGGCTGGGCATAAGGTTGTTCTTCGCGTATCCGATGGCCATGTTCTGGTTCGTAAGATTATTCACCGCTTCCTTGACCTCCGGCCGGTTGTCGAGCGCCGTCTTGAGCGCCGCTTCCTGTCCCGGAACGTCGGATTCGCGCGGATCCGGCAAGCTATCGGTCACGACGATTTGGGCCGCGTCCAGCGCCGGATCGTCGCGCTTGCTCAGCAACTGCTTCAGCGTAGTCTCCTGCTGCTCCAGGCTGGTGCGCGCGACAATCAGATCCCTCTGGCTGGCGGCAAGTTGAGACCTCGCGGTCACCACGTCGAGCTGCGATTCGATGCCCGCCTGCTCCTGCTTGATGGTCTCGTCCACCAGCCGCTGCACGGCCACTAGCGACTCTTCCGCTACTTGGACGTTCTTTTGGAAGGCGGCCAAGCCGTAGTAAGCTTCCTCGAGCTGCGCGACGCTGGCGATCACCTGCTGCTTGAAGACTTCGTTGGCCGTGGCCACGTTGTTGCGCGCGACGTAGATAAACCGCATGTTCGCTTGCCGTCCGAAGCCGGCGAGCAACGGCTGGTTAAAGCCAATCGAAACGCGCGACGTTACATCCGGATTGTAGAGAAGGTTCTCCTGCGTGCTCACGCCGCGCAAGGTGCTAAGCGAAACGGAATAGCTGGCGCCGGTGGTGAACAATTGCGCATAGGAGGCGGAATAAGCGATCGCGCTGCTAGTGGTGGTGGGGATTCCCGACACCACTAGAGAGTTCAAGGGGCTGGTGACGCGATCATAGCTCGAGCTGAAACTCACCGAAGGATCGAAAGCGCCGGCCGGGCCGATGGAGACCGCTCCGCCGCCGCCGGTGATTCCTCCGGCGTTGCCCGTTCCGCCGGTGCCGCCGCCCAGGCTGACGCCCGCGCCGATCGCCCCGGAGTTCAACTCGCTTGGAAACAGCGCGCCAGTGAATCCGCGCGCCGCTTGGCCCGATTTCGTTCGCAAGAGATCCGTCTGCCCGAACGCGACTACGTACCGCTGCACCACGATATCGAGATTGTTTTCGAGAGTCAGGGCGACTGCGTCGGCCAACGACAACTCCAGCTTCCCTTCGCGAATCAGATCCTTCAGCCGGGGCGAGTTCACCAGCACCGGGAGAGACATCGTCCGCTGTTGGTACGGCTTCCACACGCTCGGGAAGATGCTCGGCCCTTTTGACAGGGAATCGAGAAAGCCTCTCTGGAACCCCGCTGTCGTGTCATCCACGCCCGCCGAGACGGGCGGCTCCGCGGGCGCCTGTTGCGGATCCGGCGGAGCCGCCGATGCAACCCACCCAGCCAATAGAAGTCCCGACAAGCATAGGTAAAGATTCCGAGGCATATCGTTGTATTTTAGCTGTAATCGAAAGATTTGGCGACTGCTGAAGGGCCACGGGCGGGGTAAGCTTTCGGCCGTGGAAGCGATTCGCGGGGCCGCCGTCCGCGCTGGTGTAGTCTCGTAAGTAGGTGGGAGAAAAGCACAAGGCGGCGCGGATCCTGGATTCGCCCGCGGTCCTCGCTCTGGTGCTGGCGGTTTGCCTGGCGCGCCTCTGGCTGACGCCGCTTTCGTCCAGCTTCTGGGTGGACGAAATGGTCAGCGCTTTTGTCATTCACTTCGGCCAAGCCCATCCGTCGCTCGCCGTCGCGCCGCAAGTGACCGAGACAATCTATTATTGGCTCCCGCGCGCCGCCGAACGGTTGTTCGGATTTTCGGAAGTTGTCTACCGCATACCGTCGCTGATCGTGCTGGGTATCGCCCTGTGGTTCATCGCGAAGCTCGCCGCGCGGCTGATTCATCCGCTGGCCGGGTGGTTCGCGGTGTTCGCGTGCCTCGCGCTTAAGGGTTTTAACTACGAAGCCGCGGACGCCCGTCCTTACGCCCTGGGAACCTGCGTTGCCGCCGCGAGCTTATGGTTTCTAGTTCGCTGGCTCGACACCGGGCGCTGGCGCGACGCTGTGCTCTTCACGTTTTTCGCGGCCCTCCTTTGGCGCGTGCATTTGGTGTTCTGGCCGTTCTACGCGGTATACGTCCTATATGCCGCCGCGCGAGTGCTGCGCCGCGAAACCTCCGTCTCCCGGCGCCAGATCGCCGCCGTCGCCACCATGCTGACGCTTTCGCTGGTCCCGATCGCAGTGGAGGCGATTAAGCTGGCGCGCCAGGCCCGCGCGCACGTCATCGCCGATCTGCCCGCGCCTCACGAACTGGTCCGCACGCTCAAGTTCCTGCTGATCGCGCAACTGGGCGGCGGCGCGCTGATCGCCAGCTTGCTGTTCCGCTGGCGCCGGGATTCCGCTTCGCCGGCCTTTTCATCCTGGGTGCTGATTCTATCCTGGTGGCTGGTCCAGCCCCTGGCGTTGTTCGCGTTTTCGCTACTGACCGGGAACAGCGTTTATGTCGACCGTTATCTGTCTCTTGCGCTGCCCGGAGCCGCGTTAACCGCGACCCTCGCCGCCGGGCTATTTATCCCTTCGCGTTTGTGGCGGCCCGCCGCAGGGCTTTCCGGCGCTTGCGCGCTCATGGTGCTGGGACAGTGGACGCGTTTGTGGCCCGCGCATCACAACTCCGACTGGCGCGACGCCGCCCTAACCGTGAATGAATGGTCGCTCGGCTCATCGACTCCGGTGCTTTGCCCGAGCCCGTTCATCGAAGCCAAACCTCCCGTCTGGCGTCCGGATTACCCGCTTCCAGGGTTTCTTTATTCCCACCTGCTGGTGTATAAATTCGCCGGTACGCCGTATCTGCTGCCGTTCGAGCGTTCTCCCGAAGGCGAGCGTTACGCCGCGGGATTAGTGCCCGCTCTCGCTTCCTTTCCGCGATTCTTCATTTACGGCGGAGACAAGAATGTTTTCCTATGGAGCAGTTTCTTCGCGTCGCGGCCGGAGTTGCACGGCTGGGGAACGCGGCGCCTGGAGTCCTTTGGCGACGTCGATGTCGCGATCTTCGAGAACCCCAGGTTCACTGGCGCGCCCGCGCAAATCGCGCACGCTCAAATCCGGTGAAAGCTCTTCAGAATATCGCGCGTCGAATAGCGCAGTGCGATGGGACGGCCGTGCGGGCAGCTCATCGGGCAGGAGGTCGCGGCCAAGGCTCGCAGCAGCCAGCCGATCTTCTCCGGCTCCAGCCGCGTGTTGATCTTGATCGCCGCGCGGCACGCGATCGAAGCAGCCATCGCCCGCCGCAAATCCTCGACCGACGTCTTGCGCAGCTCCTGCTCGGAGATCTCCAGAATCTCGAACAGCACTTTTTCGATATCCGAGGCGTTCAGTCCCGCCGGCGCCGATTTTACGGCGATCGTCCGGTTGCCGAACGGTTCGCTTTCGAATCCCACGCCATTCAGTTCCTCGGCGATGCGCGCGTATTCGATCTGTTGCGCCGCGGATAACCCGATCACCACGGGAATCAGCAGCCGCTGCGATTCGGCGTTGCCCTTGTTGCGCGCCGCCAGGACCTGCTCAAACAGGATTCGCTCGTGCGCGACGTGCTGATCGACGATCCACAAGCCGTCGCGTCCGGCCGCCACGATAAAGCTGTCATGAATCTGCCCGAGAGGCCGCAGATCGCGAAGCGCGTCCAGGTTATCGGCTTCCGGCAAGGCCCCGTCGGAATCGAGAGGCCCGTGCGTATCCGGAAGATCGCGTTTCCTCGTGGCCGGTATGGCGGCTTCGGAGAAAT
>JASHRP010000526.1 GCA_030037375.1 Bryobacteraceae bacterium
AACATCGATCCGTATCCGTTCAGTTTTCCGCCGCACAATGTTTCGGCGTCGAATCCGGATACAAGTTACAACTGGGCCGCCGTTACGCCGGACAGCGCCGATCCTTACTGGTATTACCGCAATAAGACACCATACACCGACAACTACATGTTTTCGATCCAGCGCCAAATCAAACAGAAAGCGCTGCTGACCGTGAGCTACGTAGGCAATCAAGGGCATCACTTGCTGGGCCTGATCTCGACCAATCCAGGAAATCCGGCGCTATGCCTGGCCTTGAGCCAGCCCGGCGAGGTGGCTCCTGGAAGCGCGACCTGCGGCCCATATGGCGAGAATGGGACTTACACGTCGGCCACCGGCGTTACTTATCTGGGTACGCGAGTGAATGACCTGGGACCCGCGGGGGATTATGGCTCCGTGACGGCGCAGAAGACCATCGAGAATTCAAACTTCAACGCGCTGGAGGCCACGCTCCGCTACACGCCCACGGGACGCTCGACGGTGCTGCTGTCTTATACGTACGCAAAGTCAATCGACCAGGGCTCCAATATCGGTGAAGAGATGAACCCGCTGAACGAAAGCCTGACCCGGGTGATTTCATCGTTCGACATGAAGCATGACTTTGTGGCGACCTACCGATACGAGTTGCCCTTCGATCATCTGTTCCGTCCCAACCGGCTTAGTCAGGGTTGGAGCATTTCGGGGAACACGCGCTTCAGCACAGGCTTTCCGGTGACGCTGTACGACAATTCCGACAACTCCCTCTTGGGGACCCTGGGCAACGGCGTAAATAACTATATTTTGGATACGCCCAACGTGGCTAACGGACCGCTGGAGATCAATACGAATCCTCGCAACGGCAAGCCGGAGTTCAATGTGAATCTCTTCTCCGAAGAAAGTCTCGGCCAGCTCGGAACGGCGGCGCGGCGGTTCTTTTACGGACCGGGCATCGAGAACTTCGATGTCCAGTTAACCAAAACCACGAAGATTACGGAGAGTAAATCGGTCGACGTTCGCGTTGAGGCGTTCAACATCTTCAATCACGCGCAGTTTTACGGACCGGGGGCGGTGGATGGCACATTCGGAACCCCGAACTTCGGATACGTTGTAGACTGCGCCCAACCCCGGCTGATTCAGCTCGCGGTCAAATTCCACTTCTGAACGGATTTGCGCTTCGAATCCGTCATTTGCAAGTCGGCCGATTTGAGATATCCACCATCGTGAAGTGATCCGGCTGGCGCCAACGCACCAGGTAATACGTCGCGGCTTCGACGCCATGCAGCCGGATGCCGATCTGCCACAAGTCCTGGCCGGTTGCGCACTTCAACGGCGGATCCGGAAAATCGCCCATACCGTCGTCGCGGTGCATCTTCGTATGCCATTGCTCCAGCGACGCGGATTCCGACCACTGCGCGCTCCGGCTCCAAGGCATATCGAGCCATTCCTCGACGAAATCGCGCGGCGTGGGCGCGATCGGCTCGACCGGGCGGACCACATCGCCGCGAACCTCGAAATGCCGCACGGCTTGATGGGATTCCCCGTAGCCGGTGCCTCCCTTGGTGAAATCCAGACGAATATCGGCGAGCGAAAGAGTTCCCTTCGCCGGCGGGTAATCGCCCATGTAGGCTGTTTCCGACGCATCAAGTAACAGCTTTGGCGTTGTGCCCCGGGACTCGATTCGCCAAACCCGGTAGTGCAAGGGCTGATATGCGGAAGAGCATCCCGGCTTCGACCCAAGGCTGAGCACGAGACGTTCGCCGCGCGCGCCCGGCGACGAGGCTTGCAATCCGTACAAGGTCTGCGGGAGATATCCTGACTGAGTGTAGGTATTCTGCTCGGTCTCGAAGATCCTGCGCCAAGCCCCCGAATTCCATTCGTAGAGATACGCCGAATCATCGTAGCCGCAATCGATTCCTACGCTTGTCTGCAACGTGACCAGATCTCCATCACGCCGGACACGGGCCGGGGCGGTATATCCCAACGCGCTGGTTGCGCATCCGTCCGGGCAGACCACCCCCGCGCCCAACATGGCCTCCTGGATCTCGCGATTGAATCGATCCTCATCGAAGCTTGTGTTCATTCCCGCCAGTCGCGTCTCCGCCCAATCTCGAATAAGGTGTTTGATTTTAGTGAGATCCGCCGTCGCGCCCCGTGTCTCCCGATGCTCCCCACGATGCTGACGGAGGGCGGTGAGCCACGCCTGCAGCTCCGTCAGGCGCGGATCTTGAACTTGCGCGCTTGCGCCGCTAACCGCGAGGAGAAGGAGAATCAAAGGCTTCACGGCTCTCATTAGTGTAAACTCACTTAGTGTAAACCTTCGTTCGTAAGGAAACGCCTTTATCTCTATGCTTCACCTTTCTCCCCGGCCCCGCGTGTCTTTGTTCGCCATTGGCGCTCTGTCCACCGTCCTAGCCTCTCTATTGGCGGTCCCCTCTTTCGCCGCCGATTCAAAGGCGGAGCGGGGGGAATTACTGAATCCGTGGGAGATCCATGACGAAATCCGCGTGGAGCCTTCTGCCGCCACGGCAGTCAAAGATAACTTACTGACCTTTCTCGAATACCAGGACTTGGTGATGTTCCATCCGACGCTGGGCTACTATGCCAGTGGACGGGTCAACTTCACGAGCGACTATCGCACGTTTCCCGATGCCCTCTCGCCCTATTTCGGGCACATGATCGCGCAACACATTTTTGACATGTGGGACGGAATGCGCAAAGCGGGAACGCTTGGCGAGAATGAGAAATTCACGATTGCTGAGTTTGGGGCGGGCGATGGCGCTTTGGCCGAATCGATCCTTGAATATATCGACCACCGCGCGACGGAAGCGGATTCGCCCGGCTGGCGCGATTTCAACAAGCAAGTCGTGTACGCGTGCTATGACCGCTCCCCGGCATTAAGCGCTTTGCAAAAGAAACGCAACTCGCGCTTCGGAGAGCGATTTGAAGCCCGCGAGGGCGATGCCGTGAATCCGACGGCGACCATCCCCGCCGGCAGCCTGAAGGGCGTGATTCTCTCGAACGAGCTTCCCGACGCCTTCAGCGTTCATAAAGTGGTGCTCTCTCCCAGCGGGTCGGCTGAAGTCGGCTATGTGGCGCCCACGTTGTCCAAGGAGGGGTGGAAGAAGCTGGAAAAGGATATTCCGGGTACGCTGCAGAAGCGACTGAAGGACGAGGATGCCTCAATCCAAACCAAGCTCTTCGGCCGGCAGCGTGAGTCGAGCACCGTTTATATGAGCCGCGCCGGCTTCGTTGCCTTGCTTGAGGCCCTGTCCTCGACCAAGAACTATGAGACAGACGTCGATGCCATTGAATTTCATGAAGTCTATGTGCCCATCGAAACGGTTCCAGAAGTAGCCGATCACATCCGTCAATACATCCCGGCGTACGCGTATGAACTAGCACGAGGCGGAAAGAGCTTCGCGGCGTACATCAACTTGGGCGAAGGACGATTCATCCAAGGCGCGGGAAAAATCCTGAAGGCCGGCTACGTGGTCACCATCGATTACGGATCGAATTGGGACAGTGTCTCTCCGCTGGAGTTCGATCATCTACGCGCGTATGGGCCGGGAAGCACCACGGTGCGCTCGAACCCCTATCACTCGCCGACACTCAACGACATTACAACGGATGTGAACTTCAGTCATGTGGTCGAAGAGGGCAGAGCCGTGGGCCTTCATCCCGTCTTCTTCGGACCGCAACACACCCTGATCACCGGAACGCCGGTTGTTCTAGAAATGCCCCCGCCCCAGCACGATTCGAAAGACGCGGCCGACATAGACGACTACAACAACTGGGTGCAAAGCTTCTACACATGGGATGTCTACAAGATCCTGGTGGAGCAGAAGGACGGGACCGATCCGTCGTATTCTTTCCCCGACGATCGCGCGGAACCTCTGGCCGTGAAGAATGAGGATCTGACTGCGGCTGATCAGGCGCTCGAAAAAGAGATCGAAAGCCGGCTGCGGGAGCGGCTGCCTGTCTCCGCGGCTGCCGCCTCGGCATCGTCCCATCCCTAGACCGTCTCGCCAACCAAGGGGCAGTTCATTCGGGGTAATCTTGAGGGCGAACGTGCCTCCACCGCATATATTCTGAATTGACATGTTTTCAGCTTGTTGCGCGTTATGGCGCAAATGCGCGGAATCGCTCATCATAGATCGTTGAAATAACCCAGTGGTACGCGGATGAGCATGCAAAATGCCCGCCCGCCATCGGCCCATGCCGTTGCGAATGTGGGCTTTCGCTTGCAATAGCGGAGGAAAACCTTAGTGCTTAGCTATTCTCGGGGCAATAAGGAAATTGCAGCCGCAAAGGAGGCCGAACATGCTCTCACCCGAGACTAACCTGGGCTCGGCGCTGGCCCGAAGAGGAATTACGCGGCGCCAACTGGTCAAGTTCTGCAGCGCGACTCTGGCGACGCTCGCGCTGCCGGAACGATACCTTGCTCAGACGGTGAACGCGGTGACCAAAGCCAAAAAGCCGGTGCTGGTCTGGCTCCAATTCCAGGATTGCACCGGCTGCTCGGAATCCATGCTTCGTTCGAGCCATCCCGATGTGGCGGACGTAGTCCTCGATCTTCTCTCCTGGGAATACCACGAAGTAATCATGGCCGGAGCAGGCGGCCATGCGACCGCGATCCTCGATCGTGTGGTGAAGGAGGAAAAAGGGAAGTACCTCGTCGTGGTGGAGGGAGCGATTCCTACCGCCGATGACGGTATCTACTGCACCATTGGCGGCCATGCCGCGACCGAGATCGCCGAACAAGTATGCCGCAACGCGGCGGCGACGATCGCCGTGGGCGCGTGCGCCTTCGACGGAGGCTTGGTGCGGTCGAATCCGAATCCAACCGGGGCTCTGGGTGTGCAAGAGGCCGTTCCCGGCATCAAGGTCATCAACATGGCGGGATGTCCGCACAACGCGGCGAATACGGCGGCCGTGCTCGTGCACTATCTAACTTTTAACGATGTCCCCGCGCTCGACCAATACAACCGGCCGCTTTTCGCCTATGGACGAGTGATCCACGACCAGTGCGAGCGCCGCGCGCATTACGACGCGGGGCGGTTCGTGACCGAGTGGGGCGACGAAGGCCATCGCAAAGGCTGGTGCCTGTACAAGATGGGCTGCAAGGGGCCGCAGGCTACCTTCAATTGTCCGGTCGTCCAGTGGAACGACCATACGAGTTGGCCGATCCGGGCGGGGCATGGATGCATCGCCTGCGCCTCGCCACGGTTCTGGGATCACATGTCGCCGTTCTACGACCGTCTACCATCGGTTCCGGGATTTGGGGTCGAAGTCAGCGCGGGCGAAATTGGCCTGGGCTTGACGGGCGCGGTGGTAGCCGGGGTAACCGCTCATGGTCTCGTCAAACTGATTAAACCTGCTCCCAAGCCTCCGGTGGAAGAGAGAAAGGAAGCCTAACATGGCGCGCCTGGTAGTCGACCCCGTCAATCGAATCGAAGGGCACCTGCGCATCGAGGCGCAAATGGACGCCGGAAAGGTCTCCGATGCTTGGAGCGCCGGTACGATGTTCCGTGGGATCGAAATGATCCTTCGCGGCCGCGACCCGCGCGAGGCATGGATTTGGGCGCAGCGCATCTGCGGAGTTTGCACCATGGTGCACGCCATCGCCAGCGTGCGTTCAGTCGAAAGCGCGCTCGGCATCGAAGTGCCGGAGAACGCGCATCTGGTACGCCACCTGATCGCGGGCTCACAGATGGTGCAGGACCATGTGATCCATTTTTATCACCTGCACGCGCTCGATTGGGTGGACGTGGCTGCGGCGCTCAAAGCCGATCCGGCGAAAACATCCCAGATCGCGCAGTCGATTTCGGATTACGAGAAATCGAGCACGACCTATTTCAAAGGCATCCAGCAGCGGGTAAAGGGCGTGGTCGATAGCGGCCAGTTGAGCCTCTTCGCCAGCGGTTATTGGGGTCACCCGGCCTACAAACTTCCGCCTGAAGTGAACTTGCTCGCGGTGGCGCACTATCTCGAAGCGCTCGCCTGGCAGAAGGATTTCATACGCATCCACGCGGCCTTGGGCGGCAAGAATCCGCATCCGCAGACGTTCCTGGTCGGCGGCATGAGCACCGCAATGGATCCCAATGAGCCGTTCGCGGTGATCAACTCGGATCAGATTGTATTCATTAGGGACCTGGTAAAGGGCGCGAAAAAATTCGTTGAGCAGGTCTACCTTCCGGATGTCATGGCGATCGCGCCGATGTATAGCGACTGGTTCTCGCGCGGCGAAGGACTTGGCAATTTCTTGTGCTACGGCGACTACGGCGCGGGCGGACCGAACGACACCGGCTCCTTCCTGTTTCCGCGGGGGATGGTTCTCAACCGCGATATCACAAAAGTCTATCCCATCGATCCGGCGAAGATCACCGAATCTATCGCTCATTCCTGGTATGAGTATTCGAGCCCCGAGCCAAAGCATCCTTCGGTTGGCGAGACCAACCCCAAGTACACTGGACCGAAGCCTCCGTACCAGCAGCTTGACGTCGACAAGAAGTACTCCTGGCTCAAGGCACCGCGCTATGACGGGAAGCCGGTGGAGGTAGGTCCGCTGGCGCGCATGGTCGTTGGGTACGCGTCCGGACAGCCGGAGATCAAGGCGGCGGTCGATGGCGCATTGAAGGCTCTCAACGCCCAGCCATCCGTGCTGTTCTCCACGCTCGGACGAATCGCGGCCCGCGCGCTCGAAACCCAGATCATGGCTCGGCATTTGGAGACTTGGGTGGAGCAACTTGCCTCCAACCTGGCTCACGGCAAAGTGGCGATTTTCAATCCGGCTCGCTGGGATCCGAGCACTTGGCCGGATCACGCCTCGGGTTACGGATGGCACGAAGCCCCGCGCGGCGCGCTCGGCCATTGGATCGAGATTCAAGGCCGTGCGATCAAGAACTACCAGGCCGTGGTTCCCAGCACATGGAACGCGGGTCCTCGCGATGAGCAGGGGCAGCGCGGCGCCTACGAAGCATCGCTGCTCAACACCCCTGTCGCCGATCCCGACCGTCCGCTGGAGATTCTGCGTACGGTTCACTCTTTCGATCCCTGCCTCGCCTGCGCCGTTCACGTGATCGACGCCAAGGGCCGCAGGTACACGCTGCCAAAAGCTGGTTGAACGGGAGGAGCCATGCAGGCCACGCAAGAACATCTATTGGTCGACGCCCGGCACCCGGAGCAGCCGATCGGTAATACGGTCGCCGTTTACGTTTGGCAATACCCCATTCGATTGTTCCATTGGGGCATGGTGTTGTCGATTGCGGTCTTATCGTTTACCGGGTATTACATTCACAATCCGTTCATCATCGGCCAGGTCAACCGCCCGTTCCTGATGGGCTGGTTCCGGTTCGTGCATGAAGCTTTCGGGATGTTCCTGATCGCACTGTTCCTGATGCGCCTGTACCTGTTCTTCGCGGGCAATCGCTGGGTGCGCTGGCGGCAGTACGTTCCGCTGCGCGCGGAGCAGTTTCGAGAGATGCTCGAAGTAACCAAGTTCTACCTGTTCATGCGGCCGACGGCGGTCTCCAAAATCGGCCATAACGCCATGGCCGCATTCTCCTACGTCGCCCTCTACGCCATGATCGTGGCGGAGAGCGTCACCGGGCTGGTGCTCTACAACTGGCTGCGGCACAGCCCTCTTCTCAACGTCCTGGTGGGATGGATTCCGCGATTCGTCAGCATCCAGAACCTCCGCCTGATTCACTATTTCCTGATGTTCTGTTTCATCGCGTTCGGCGTTTTGCATGTGCACCTGTGCATGCTAATCTCACGGGAGGAGAAGCGCGGACTCATGGACAGCATCTTTATCGGTTACAAAGTGATTCCACGGGAAGAGCTCGACGAGGAGGAGCGCAGGGCGCAAGAAGAAGCAGCAAAGCGTGCCTGACGGAAATGCGCGAAGCGATTCCGCAGCCCTCTGGCGATGACCGCGAGAAGCTGCTCGAACGCGCGATGGCGCGGCACCATTATGCGGGCGATTCTCTCATCGAGATTCTGCACACAGCGCAGCAGCTTTACGGCTATCTCTCGCCGTTCCTGCTGAAGACAGTTGCCCACCGGTTGAAGCTCCCGCCCAGCCGGGTGTTGGGCGTGGCGACGTTCTATCACCTGTTCCGATTTGCGCCTCCGAAGCCGCATTCCGCCGCCGTGTGCATGGGCACCGCCTGCTACGCCGCGGGCGCGACGGAATTGATGGCGGCGATCGAGCAGTGTCATCCCGATCCCGCCGCTTGGTCCATAGGAGCCGGAAGATGCCTGGGTTCGTGCGGTTTGGCCCCCGTGGTGATTTGCGATGGCCGGGCGATGTCCCGGGTTACTCCTTCTGAGTTTGAGGCGCGCGTAAAGGCTGCAGGATGAATTCAGAATCGCTCCACGCGATCGCGGCCGCCGAACACGAGAGGCAAGCGAGGTTCAAAGACCGCATCATGTGTTGCACGGTGGCGGGATGCCTCTCCGCGGGAGGCGCGGCGGTTCGCGCCGCTCTGGAGCGTGAAGTCCAGAGTCAAGACAAAGCCAATGAGGTCGAAGTGCGCGGCACCGGATGCCTGGGCCTATGCTGCCGGGGTCCTCTGTTGCGAAGTGCCGCCTCCGATACGGTTTTCGTGGAGGTGACGCCGGACGATGCGCCTGCGCTGATTCGAGGCGAACAAACCGCGTTCGAAGGCCGGACGATGAAGCCCGACCATCCCTTCTACGCGGGCCAGCGCCGCATGATTCTCGCTAATTCCGGGCAAGCAGATCCGGAGCGAATTGAGGAATACATCGCACGGGGCGGCTACCGCAGCTTGTTGCGCGCGGTCACCGAACTGGAGCCCGAGGAGATCATCGCCGAGGTCAAGGAAAGCGGCTTGCGCGGCCGCGGCGGCGCGGGCTATCCGGCCGGGCTCAAGTGGGAGCTGGTTGCGCGCAATCCTTCGCCCGTCCGTTACGTTGTCTGCAACGCCGATGAGGGCGACCCGGGCGCGTTCATGAATCGAAGCGTGCTGGAGGGCGATCCTCATCGGGTGCTGGAGGGCATGGCCATCGCCGGACGAGCGGTCGGCGCCCAACAAGGCTATATCTACGCGCGTGGAGAATCGCCGCTGGCCGTGGAGCGGGTAAAGACCGCCATCGATCAGGCCCGGCGCGAAGGTTTGCTCGGCGGGCGCGTATTCGATACGAGTTTTCAGTTTCAAATCGACGTCCGCATCGGCGCGGGAGCTTATGTATGCGGCGAGGAGACGGCGCTGCTCAACTCAATCGAAGGTAAACGCGGCCAGCCGGTGCCCCGTCCGCCCTACCCGCCGGAAAGCGGCTTGTGGGGCCGGCCGACGCTGATCAACAACGTCGAGACCTTCGCCAACATTCCGATCATCCTCGAACATGGAGGCGAATGGTTCGCGTCCGTAGGCGTCCGCACCAGCCCCGGGACCAAAGTGTTCGCGGTTGCCGGCCGGACGGTGAGGACGGGATTGGTCGAGGTCCCCATCGGCACTCCGCTGCGGACGATTCTGTTCGACTTGGGCGGAGGGGTTCCCGAGGGCTATGAGTTCAAAGCCGCGCAGACAGGCGGACCGGCGGGAGGCTGCATTCCGTCGCAGTATCTGGACCTGCCGATGGATTACGACTCGCTCAGCCGCATCGGCGCGATGATGGGCTCGGGCGGGTTGATCGTGATGGACACCTCCTCCTGCATGGTCGACCTGGCGCGATTCTTCATGGAGTTTTGCATGGATGAATCGTGCGGCAAGTGCATTCCTTGCCGGGCGGGAACCGTGCAGATGCACGGCATTTTGTCGCGGCTAACTCGGGGAGAGGCGCACGAAGCTGAGGTCGCGCTGCTGGAGGAATTGTCGGGCCTGCTCAAAGAGACCAGCCTGTGCGGCCTCGGGCTGGCCGCCCCGAATCCGGTTCTCAGTACGCTGAGACATTTCCGCAGCGAATATGAGGCGCACGTTCGGGAACATCGCTGCCCCGCGGGACATTGCCGGATGGCCCCGGTTGAGGCCGCTGAGGTCATGGCATGAGCGTCCGGACACTCGAGGTCGACGGCAAGACCATCACCGCGCTGGAAGGGGAGACCATCTTCTCGGCGGCCTGGGACAGCGGCATTCGCATCCCCAGGCTATGCCACCTCGGCGGCCTTTCGGACGTCGGCGCGTGCCGGCTGTGCCTGGTCGAGATCGAAGGGCAGAAGAAGCTTCAGCCGTCCTGCCTGACTAAGGTCGCCGAAGACATGGTGGTTCGCACGGACACACCGGCGCTGCACGCGCATCGCAAGCTTATCGTCGAACTATTCTTCGCCGAACGCAATCACGTCTGCTCGGTTTGCGTGGTGAACGGCGCTTGCGAGCTGCAACAATTGGCCGCCGACCTTGGCGTCGATCATATCCGCCTGCAGCCTCAATATCCGAAGCTAACTGTCGATCTAAGCCATGATCGCTTCGGGCTGGATCACAACCGCTGTGTCCTGTGCACCCGTTGCGTCCGCGCTTGCGACGAAGTGGAGGGCGCGCACACCTGGGACGTGGCTGGACGGGGGCGCAATTCGCGCGTCATCGCGGATCTGGGCGAGCCGTGGGGCGAGTCGGCCAGTTGCACCAGTTGCGGCAAATGCATCCAAGTCTGCCCCACGGGAGCGTTGTTTTCCAAGGGCAAGACTGTCGCCGAGATGCGCAAGGACCGGAGCTTCCTCCGCTATATCGTCACCGCGCGGGAGAAGAAGCTGTGGATCGCGTAACGCCCCGCTCCGCTACGGCCGCGAAGCTTCGCTTCGCAACAGCTTGGCTGGGGGGCTGCTCGGGCTGCCACATGTCGTTTCTCGATCTCGACGAGCGTCTCATCGATCTCGCCGGCTTAGTTGACATCTGTTATACGCCCATCGCCGACGTCAAGGAGTTCCCCGAGGACGTGGATTTCGCGCTGGTCGAAGGCGCGGTAGCCAATGAGGACCATCTTCACGATTTGCGGCTGATCCGGCAGCGCACGAAAATTTTGATCGCTTTCGGAGATTGCGCCGTGACGGGAAACGTCACAGCCTTGCGAAACCTATTGACCGTCGACGACATACTCAATCGCGCTTACCGGGAAGCTCCGATCGTCGAAGGCATTCCATCCGGAAATGACATCGTGCCGAAGCTGCTTCCTCGCGTGCTTCGCCTTCACGATGTCGTCACGGTCGATCATTTCCTCCCCGGGTGCCCGCCCTCGGCGGACACGATCCATGACTTCCTGACCGGCCTACTGGCCGGTCATCCACCCACGACTCACGGAAGGAAGTTCGGAGCATGAGCCGTCGCATCGTCATTCAGCCGGTAACGCGAATCGAAGGCCACGCCAAGATCTCGATTCAGCTCGATGGCGAGGGGCAAGTGGAATCGGCGAAGTTTCACGTAACCGAATTTCGAGGTTTCGAAAAGCTGTGCGAAGGCCGGCCGTTTCAGGAGATGCCCGGCTTGATGGCGCGCGTCTGCGGAATCTGCCCGTCGAGCCATATCCTGGCTAGCTCGAAGGCGGGCGACATGCTCCTCGGAGTGGAAATCCCACCCGCGGCCGAGAAGCAGCGCCGGCTGGTCAACTACGCGCAGGTCCTGCAATCCCACGCGCTTAGCTTCTTTCATCTATCGTCGCCGGACCTCTTGCTCGGCATGGATGCGCCGCCGGCCAAACGCAATATCATTGGATTGCTCGAAACCGAGTCCGAATTCGTGCGCAGCGGAATCCGGCTGCGCCAGTTCGGGCAGCGCATCATCGAGTTGGTAGGCGGCAAGCGCATTCACCCCGGTTGGAGCGGCCCCGGCGGCGTGCATCGCCAGTTCACCATCGACCAGCGCGATGAGATCCTGCGCCGCGTTCCCGAAGCGATCGAGTCTATCCTGGTCGCGATTCAGCGCCTGGAGGGAATTCTCGATTCCTTGCGGCTCGAGGCCGAGCACATGGGCAACTTCCCGTCGCTGTTTCTTGCGACGGTCACCCCTGAGGGTGGACTCGAATTCTACGACGGAATCGTCCGCATTGTCGACTCAGGCGGCAATCCGATCGCCGAGGCGCTGGATCCGAAGCGATACTTCACCTACCTGGGCGAAGCGAGCGTCGACTACTCCTTCATGAAATCGCCCTACTATTTGCCCTTCGGATATCCGCAGGGCCATTATCGCGTCGGACCGCTGGCTCGCCTCAACGTAGCGAAGTTCGCGGGTACCAGCCGCGCCGATCGGGAATTGCGCGAGTTTAAGCAGCGCGGCAACGGAACCGTCTGCGCCTCCTTCCACTACCATCTGGCGCGCTTGATCGAGATGCTTCATTGCGCGGAGCGGATCGAGGAGTTATTGACCGATCCCGGCCTCATGGGGGAGCATATTCAAGCCAAGGCGTCGCTCAACCGGCGAGAAGGCATCGGGTCATGCGAAGCGCCTCGGGGCACTCTGTTCCATCGCTACCAGGTCGATGAAGACGGCTTGATGACCAAGGCCGACCTGTTGATTGCAACGGCGCAAAACCATCAGGCGATGAACATGGCGGTCGAACAGACGGCACGCCAATTCCTGCGGCCTTCAACCGTAAACGCCGCGCCTGAGGAAGGAATCCTCAACCGTATCGAAGCCGCGATTCGTTGTTACGACCCGTGCCTCTCATGCTCGACACACGCGCTCGGTCAACTGCCGCTGGTGATCGAAATGATCGCGGGGGATGGGGCGATTGTGCGGCGGATCGTGCGCGGGGCGTGAGCCGGACGATTCTCGTCTCTATCGGGAATTCGCTGCGGCGCGACGATGGCGTCGCCCACGCGGCGGTGAAGCACCACGTAGCGTTAAAACAATGGATGGCCCAAGGCGCCGAGCAAATCTCAGTCATGCAACTCACGCCGGAACTTGCGGAGACGATCGCGTCTTTCGCTACTGTAATCTTCCTCGACGCCGATATCGGGGCGAACGAGATCAGGATCGAGCCGGTCTCGCGCGAAGTTTCTCCGCCTTCGCTCTCGCATACATCGTCACCTGCCGAAATCGCTGCTTTGGCGCGAGCTCTCTACGGGTTCCAAGGCCAGGCTCTGGTTTGCCGAATTCCCGCGGCCGACTTTTCGTTCGGCGAAGGACTGAGCGCCCCGGCGTATGATGAATTGACGATGCAGACCATGGTGTTGGGGCTCGGAAATCTGGTGCACGGCGATGACGGCGTCGGGGTACACGCGATCCATAGGCTGCAAGACGAAGCGCGAATCCCGCCCGGCACGACGTTGATGGACGGAGGCACGCACGGCCTCAACCTAATGCCGCACCTTTCCGGATGCGAGCGTCTCCTGGTGATCGACGCGATCGACGCCGGCCAGGCCCCAGGCACGCTGATCCGCTTGGAAGGCGAGGCCGCGGAGAAGTTACCCGGCAAGCCTTCCGTGCACCAGCTTGGGTTCGCGGACTTGATGATCGGATTGAGGCTGCTGGGCGAGACACCGCCGGAAGTGGTCGTCATCGGCGTGCAGCCACAGTCGACAGAGTGGGGCACGGAACTTACGGAGCCGGTGCGGAACTCCCTCGACAATTTGGTGGAAGCCGTGATCGAACAGCTTCATTCCTGGGCCGCGGCCTCATCGCAGTTCAAATGAATGCCGCACGCAAGCGGATTCAAGTTGCAGGCGTGGTCCAGGGTGTAGGTTTTCGCCCGTACGTCTATCGCATCGCGCAGCGCTTCGATGTCCGCGGCTACGTGCTGAATTCATCGGACGGCGTGGTCATCGAAGCCGAAGCGGATGAAGCCGCACTCGAAGGATTTCTTGCCGCGCTCAAGTCGGAACTCCCGCCCCTAGCTCGCATCGACGGCCTGATTGTCGATTCGGTGGAACCATCGGGCGACGAGGGCTTTGCCATCCGCGAAAGCGCGCCCATTCCTGGCCATTTCGCGCTGGCGCCCGCGGACGTCGGCACGTGTTCGGAATGCGTTCAGGATTTTACGAGCCACAGCAATCGCCGGCACGGGTACGCGTTTACCAATTGCACCAACTGCGGACCACGCTACGGCATTATTCGAGACGTTCCTTACGACCGCTGCAAAACGACCATGGCCGAGTTCGTTATGTGCGCGGCGTGTCAAGCCGAATACGACGATTCGGCAAACCGGAGATTCCACGCGGAGCCGAACGCGTGTGGCGAGTGCGGCCCCGGCTTGGCCCTCCTAAGCGCGGAGGAGATCGCACAAGGCGCGAGCCCCAAGTTTACCGCGGCGACCGAGACGCTCGACTACGCTCGGGAACTGCTGGAACAGGGAAAGATTCTCGCGATTAAGGGGCTGGGCGGCTTCCATCTGGCCTGCGACGCTTCGAACGATTACGCTGTTGGACTCCTGCGAGAGCGCAAGCGCAAGAATGGAAAAGCGTTCGCGATCATGGCTCGGGATCTCGCAGCCGCTGAGCGGTTGTGCGCGGTCACCGATGCCGAGCGTAGTTTGCTCACCGGAGCGCGGCGCCCGATCGTGCTGATGACGCGACGCGAGGGCGCTGGCGTTTCCACGCACGTCGCTCCCGGGAACACACGGCTCGGGGTGATGTTGCCGTACACGCCGCTGCATCACCTCCTATTCGACGGCGCGCCTTACGCTACGCTCGTCATGACCAGCGGGAACATGAGCGAGGAGCCAATCGTCAGCGTCAATCGCGAGGCTGGGCCGCGGCTCCGCGGTTTGGCCGATTATTTCCTTCTGCATAACCGAGAGATCCAGGCGCGCGTCGACGATTCAGTCGTGCAGGTTTTCGAGGGACGCGAATATCCGGTTCGCCAGTCGCGCGGCTATGCGCCTGAGCCAGTCGATCTCGGCCGGCCCGTTCGCGAAATCGTGGCTTGCGGCGGCGAGTTGAAAAGCACTCTGTGCTTGACCAAAGATCGTTACGCGATTTTGAGCCAGCACATCGGCGATCTCGAAAACCTGGAGACGATACAGTTCTTCCGTGAAACACTGGAGCATCTCAAGCGTTTCTTTCGCGTTTCGCCTGTGGCCGTGGCTCACGATCTGCATCCCAATTACTGGACCACCCGCTTCGCCTTGGAGCAATCCGGCCTTCCCGCAATCGGCGTGCAGCATCACCACGCCCACATCGCAAGTTGCATGGCTGACAACGGCGTAAGCGGCAAGGTGATCGGCGTTGCGTTCGACGGCACCGGCTATGGAACCGACGGCCGGATTTGGGGCGGAGAGTTTCTGGCGTGCGATTACTCCGGATTTGAGCGGCTCGGGCATTTGAGCTACATCCCGCTCGCCGGCGGCGACAGTGCCGTGCGCCAGCCGTGGCGCAGCGCGCTCGCGTACCTCAATGCCGCGTTTGGCAATGAAGCTGCGGCCCCATCGCTTCCGCTCTATCACGAAGTGCCAGCCAAACAAATTTCGTTCGTAAATGCGATGATCGCGCGCCGCGTGCAAATTGTCGATACCTCTTCCTGCGGCCGCCTGTTCGATGCCATCGCGTCGATTCTCGGAATCCGCCACGAGACTACCTACGAAGGGCAGGCTGCTGTCGAGCTCGAAGCCGCGGCGTCCGGTGAGGAAGGAGTTTATCCGTTCGACTTCATTGACGGCATGCCATTCGAAATCGACCTGCGCGAGACGATTCGAGCGCTTACAAGGGACTACCTGAAAGGCGCGCCGGCATCCGCTGTGTCCGCGCGGTTCCATCGAACCATCGCGCGCGTGATCGCGGCTTCGTGCGGCCGCATTCGCGAAGGCGCCAGCCTGAATCGCGTTTGCCTTAGCGGCGGAACTTTTCAGAATCTGCGGCTCCTGAGCGATTCCGTCCATCAGCTTCGCGCGCGCGGTTTTGAAGTTTTCGTTCATCATCGCGTTCCCCCAAATGACGGAGGCATCTCGCTGGGGCAGGCCGTTATCGCCGACGCTCACCGCTGATACAATCTGCTTGCGATAGCAAGACCCGGAGGATTGCCATGCGAGGTTTACCGCAAGTCGTGCTGTTGGGGGCGATTGCCACGTTTACGGCCGCGCCGCAAGCGCCCGTAGGCGGACGTTTTCCCGATCCGCCCGCCGCGACGGGGCCAGCCAAGCCGGCGCCTCGCTTGCCCGACGGACATCCGGACCTGGGTAATGGCAAGGGCGCGTGGAACCCGCGCATCATCGAAAATATCGCTGGGGTGGGCCCGGGCGCGCCGCAGAGAACGCCGGTGGAGCAAGTGGTCGAGGTTCCGTTTCAGCCGTGGGCGAAGGCTCTATACGAGTTGAGAATCGCAAATTTGCAAAAGGACGATCCGGAAGGATATTGCCTGCCGCCAGGCGTGCCGAGAATGATGGCCACGCCGTTTCCCTTCCAGATTTACCAACTCCCAGATCGCGTGATCTTCCTGTTCGAGGGCGGGGCGCACGTGTGGAGGGTGATCTATACCGACGGCCGTCCACATGCGAAGGATCCCAATCCTTCTTTCCTCGGCGATTCCATCGGACATTGGGAAGGCGACACGCTGGTCGTTGACGTAATCGGATTCAACGATCGCACTTGGCTGGATCAGGACGGACATCCGCATACCGAAGCCTTGCACGTGGTCGAGCGGTACACGCGCACCGACGAAATGACCCTGCGTTACCAGGCTTTGATTGACGATCCGGAAACCTACACGCGGAAGTGGAGCGCCAGCTACACCATCCCCTGGCAGCCGGGCGCGGAACTTCTCGAGTACATCTGCCAGGAGAATAACAAGGACCTGCCGCATCTGACGGCCGGCAGCGGGCCGGGCAAATAGCGAAAGCGGCTCCAAGACTGGGATGATGGAAATGTGTCGGAGCTTCCGTCGGCCGTGCTCTCCGTTCGCGACCTTCGCAAGACGTACGGAGAAGCCCTTGCCCTTGACGGAGTTTCCTTTGACGTTAAGGCCGGTGAAATTGTAGGTATTCTCGGCCCGAACGGCGCGGGCAAAACAACTACGATCAACATAATCCTTGGGATTCTCGATCCCTCATCAGGCAGCGTTCGCATCGCGGGCGAAAACATCGCCGAGAATCGGTCCCGCGCTCTCGCGCACACCAACTTCGCC
>JASHRP010000059.1 GCA_030037375.1 Bryobacteraceae bacterium
GCCTCGGCGTGCGCCTGCTGCTCGATGAAGGCGCGGCCGAATCCGAAGCGCTTGCGCCCGAAGCTCCGCTGATTTTCGCCTTCAGCCCGCTGGTTGGCAGTCCGCTGACCACTTCGGCGAAATTCGCCGTCGTCAGCAAGAGCCCCCTTACCGGGCGCATCAACGACTCGCTCGCCAGCAGCGGATTTGCGGTCGCGGGCAAGCGCTGCGGGTGCGATGCGATTTTGATCATTGGCCGTGCGCCGGAGCTTTCCGTGCTGGTGATCGACGAGGGCAACGTCCGTATCGAGTCCGTAGAAGAGCTGCGCGGCGGGACGTGCCGTGAAACCGAAACCGCTTTGCGGGCGCGCCTGGGAGCCGGCTTTCGCATCGCCTCCATCGGACCGGCGGGCGAGCATGCGGTCCGCTACTCGACCATTTCCCACGATGGCCGTCACGCCGGACGCGGCGGCAGCGGAGCCGTGCTCGGCTCCAAGAATCTAAAAGCCATTGCCGTGCGCGGGTCGAAATACACGGAGTTCGCATATCCGAAAGAAGTGACGGAGCTGAGCCGGTCGCTTTCGAAGCGCTCCTTCGGGCCCGCGACCGCCAAGTATCGCGAGCTTGGCACCGCATCGAATCTCCTCACATTCAATCGCTTCGGCGCTCTGCCGACGCGTAATTTTCAGAGCGGCTCGTTCGAAGAAGCTGCCAGCCTGTCGCCCGAAGAGCTGAGCGCCACTCGCTCCAAGACTCGCGATAGTTGCGTCACCTGTACCATCGGCTGCGAGCATATCTATTCGCTCGGCAAAACCGGGGTGCGGGTCGAGTACGAAAACATGTTCGCGTTGGGCTCATTGTGCGGAGTGAGCGACGCGGATACGGTGCTGCGAGCCTCGCAACGTTGCGATGAATTAGGCATCGATACAATCAGCGCCGGTGCCACGATCGCCTTTTCCATGGAGTGCGTGGAGCGGGGCTGGTTACAAGAGCCGTGGCTGACGTTCGGAAGCGGCGATGCGCTGCTTCGCGCTCTCGATCTGATCGGCTCCCGTGAAGGAATCGGCGATTTGTTGGCGGAAGGCAGCCGCCGGGCGGCGAAGGTCATCGGGCACAACAGCATCGCAATCGCGCCGCAGGTCAAGGGACTCGAAATTCCCGGATATGAGCCGAGGGCGCTGCAGACCATGGCGCTCGGCTTCGCGGTGGGCGCGCGCGGGGCGGATCACAATCGCAGCGGCGCGTATGAGGTGGATTTTTCCCCGAAGGTCGACCGGCGAAATGTGACGATCGATGCCGTGCAGCATGCGATCGAAACGGAAGACAAGGCCGCGCTAATGGACTCGCTGATCATGTGCAAATTCCTGCGCGGCGTCTTCGAGGACTTCTATGCCGAGTCGGCGGAAATGCTGAGGAACGTGACGGGATGGGATGTCACGGCCGAGGAATTGCGGGAAACCGCGAGGCGCATCGTTTCGGCCAAGCGCCAGTTCAACGTACTCGCGGGGTGGACGCCCGCCGAAGACACGCTGCCGGAGCGGTTCTTGAATACGCCCTTGCCCAACGATCCCGCGGCATCGCTGAGCCGTGAGCGGCTTGACGTACTAGTGGCGGAGTATCATCGCCAGCGCGGCTGGTAGCCCGTCAGTGCCCTGGCGAGAAACCCGCGTCTGCGAGCGCCTGTTCGTAATCCGCCGGAGTATTCAGATTCCTCAGAGTGCGGAGTTCCGGATCGGCCGCGACCATCTCTTCGGGCTGAACGCGGCGGGTTCGGACCGCTTCGAAAAGGAAAATTGGCCGCAATCTGTCTCGTTCGAGCAGCCTCTCAACGTGGGGCGAGGTCGCGCGGCGGTAAACCGCCGAAAGCGGATGCGGGAAGCCTTCGATTTCCATTACTGCGATATCGTGATCGCCAAGCAGATCGATCATTCGGGTGACGAACGCGGGGACCAGCAGCGGCACGTCGCAGCTTGTCACATACGCGGCGTCGATTGAATCGGGCAGCGCCTTCAGCCCCGCGCGCAATCCTTCCAGCGGACCGCGTTGCTCGCGTTCGTCGACGGTGTGGATCACGCCTTCCGGCAACTCCGGAAGCTGCTGGTCGCGCGCGGCGACGACAACAATTGGCGTGACAACCGTGCCGAGCAGCCGCACGACTCGCTGCAACATGGTTTCGGGACCAAAAGGCAGAGCGGCTTTGGAGGTTCCCATGCGCGTCGATCGCCCGCCACACAGCACGATTCCGCCGACCGTCATACCTGCATTCCAAGGCGCACCAGAGCTTCGCGCGTGGACGCTTGTTCGAGCAGTTTGCGAAACGCGATCACCCCCGGCCGGTTCTCTCGCGCCACAGGCGTGATGAAATCGTAGCGTTCCGCCTGCACCGGCAGAAACGCGAGACCCGCGTTGCAAGCGATCGTATCGAGCGTCATTCCCCAGTCGGCGCGGTTCTGAAGCACCGCGGCCGCGACTGCATTGTGGTTTCGAGGTTGAACCGCGTAGCCTCGCGGCTTCGCTCCGCCGAGGAGCCGGTCGATCAAAACGCGCGTGCCGCTCCCTTGATTGCGATTCACCATCACGCAGGTGGAATCGTGAATCGCGTTTCCGATGGCGTCCTCCGCGGTACGGCCTTCGAAACGCGCGTCGCCTCGGCGAAACACGATGCCTTGCAAGCGGCCGTAGCCGGGGATCAGATCCAGCTCCGGAGTGAGAAACGGGCGGTTGTACTGATTGGTGAGCGGATCGAGAAGATGGACGCCAGCCAAGTCGCATTCGCCGCGTTTGGCGGCGATCAACCCAGCCGTGCTTCCAACCGCCAGGAACTTGGATCGCACGCCGGTGCGCTCCAACTC
This sequence comes from Bryobacteraceae bacterium, assembly GCA_030037375.1. GTDB lineage: Bacteria > Acidobacteriota > Terriglobia > Bryobacterales > Bryobacteraceae > Palsa-187. The sequence goes on from JASHRP010000059.1 coordinate 2,832, forward strand.
ACCGAGCAGATAATCGAGCGCCACGCAATGGCTGCCGATGACAACCAGATCCGCCAGTTGAAGATCGCGGCTCAAAAGCTGAACGTTGATCAGCGTTCCAGCCTGGATGATCTCCTCATGCCTGCCGATGGTCGCGAAACCGTCGGCTCTGCTGAACGTGGTGACGCTCCCCGAGCCCTGGCCCATGGGATACGCGGCAAGCTGCTTCTCTGCCGCCGCGCCGGGAATCTCCACCAACCCCACTAACAAATATTCCGTGCGGCCGATCTCGCTATTGACCTTGACGGCGAGTCTGGCCGGAACCGCCGCCCGCTTCTCTGCGCCGCGCCCGCCGAGCAAACGGATCACCGGCGCGACGAACTCATGAAAGGTGAAGATCGCCGAGGTGGGGAATCCTGGCAGCACCACCACGGCCTTGCCGTGCGTGGCCGCGAGGCAGATCGGCTTGCCGGGCTTGAGCGCGACGCCATGCGCGACGATTCCAGGATCGGTCAGTTCCTCAACGACTCGGTACGAAATGTCTCCCGCGCCCTTACTGGTCCCCCCGGACAGAAGCACCACGTCGGCAAATTCGAGCGCGTCGTGCAGGCGTTTCCGAAGCGCATCGATTTCGTCATGGACTATGCCGAGCCGCCGCACTTCGCCGCCGAGCTCCTGAACTGCGTCGGCAAGCACTTGGCCGTTGGAATCGTAAACCTTCGCTGGCCCCATTTTCTCGCCGGGCGCGATGATCTCATCGCCGGTTGAAAGAATCGCGACGATCGGCTTCCGCCAGACTTCGACGGCCGCCACGCCAATCGCCGCGAGCACGCCGGTGTCGCGGCTGGTGAGTAGGCGGCCGGCGCGAAGAACGGTCTCCCCGGCTGTTATATCGGTGCCGGCGAACGATATGCCGCTGCCGGCGGTTACCGGCCGCGCGACGCGAAGCTCGCTGCCTCGCGCGTCGGTATACTCCATCATGACCACGGCATCGGCGCCCCGCGGAACCATACCGCCCGTGGCGATCGGCGCCGCGCTTCCGGGATGAATCACGGTGGCCGGAACGACGCCGGTGTGAATCTCTTCCTTCTCTAGCGTCAACGTGCGCGGGGCTTCTTCGGTCGCGCCGAATGTATCTTCCGCGATCACGGCGAAACCGTCGACATTTGAGCGATCGAAGGACGGCACGTCAACCGGCGAGACAACGTCGGCGGCCAAGACGCGTCCCAGCGCGGCGTCGAGCGGAATCGATTCCGTGCCTCGCGGCGTGCAGTCGAGCGCCGCGCGAAAGCGACGCTCTGCCTCGTCCCGGTCGAGGACGTTGAGGAACTGCTCTTGCTCACGCATAGAGCCAGACTTCGACTTCAGTCCCCGCGGCGAATCCTTCGCTATCGTCGCCCACGATAACGAAGCCATCCGCGCGCGTGGCCGATGAGAGCACCGACGCGCCGCCAATTGAGAGCGGCTCGACCGATCCGTTCTCGACCTTTACGCGAGCGTAATCGAGCCGGCCGATCTGCGAATTAATTTTGCGATTCAACTTCGCGCGGACCGAACGGTACGGCCATGCCTTGCTTCTTCCGCCAAGTGCACGCACGGCGCGTCCGCCGAAGAAATCGTAAGCGCAAAGGCAGGAGACCGGGTTGCCGGGGAGCAGAATCACGATTCGATGGCCAATGCGGCCGAGACCGGTGGGGCTGCTCGGGCGCATCGCGATTCCGTGAACCGCTAACTCCCCATGCTCTGCGACGAGCGTCGGCGCAAGATCCTCAACGCCCACGCTCGACCCGCCCGAAACAACAACGATGTCTGCCTCGGCATGCAGCGCTTCGAGGATGGCATCGCGGTCGTCGCGGAGCGGCCCGCAAAAATCGACGATCCCTCCGTCGCGTTCGATCAGCGCGGTGAGCATCGGCCCGTTCGCATCGGCGATATGGAAATCGTGTGGCTGCGTGCCTGCTGGCAGGAGTTCGTTGCCGGTCACCGCGAGCCGCACTCGCGGCCGCCGAATTACGTGAACTTCGCCGTGCCCGATTGAACTGAGAAGGCCCAAATCTTGAGGCCGAAGCATGCGTCCCGCTTCAAGCACGGTGGTGCCTCTGACGATATCCTCGCCGCGTTTGCCCACGTTCTTCCCGGGCGGAACCGCAGACAGTGCGCTGATGATCGCATCGCCAAGATCGTCCGCGTCCACCCATTCGGCCGGCAAGACCGCGTCCGCGCACCGCGGCATCGGAGCTCCAGTCATTACGCGAACCGCTTGGCCGGGCATCATGGATCCGTCAAACGGACGGCCAGGCATCGATTCGCCGATCACGGTCAACGGCAGGCGGCTGTAAGCGGCCGCGCCCTCCGTGCTGTCCGCGACCACCGCGTAACCGTCCATCGTGGCGCGATCGAATCCCGGGACATCTACGTCGCTCACGATCGAATTCGCCAGGACACGGGCTGCGGCGGCTCGCAACGGAACGGCTTCCGCAGGAAGCGGCTCCAGCTGCGCATCTAGCCATTCGAGCGCGCTTTGCACCGTGTGACGTTGCGCGAAACCGCGCATTCGCACGTCGTCGATGACTCGCTTTGCCACGCTGATTTGGTTCTCGCCTCTATGATATCGTGGGCATTCTGGCAAGCCCCTCAGCCCAAGTCCCCGCTTCCCGACTTCGCAAGCAGGCAGGATCGACTCCTCAGCGCATCGCGCTGAACGCATTCGTCGGATTCATCGTCGGGTTGGCCGGCGGTCTGGTTGGATTGGGCGGCGCGGAGCTGAGAATCCCATATCTCGCGGGCACGCTCGGCCTGCCTCTGGATATCGCCATCCCCGTGAATATGGCGGTGAGCCTGATCACGCTCATCGCGGCGCTGCCCGCGCGCTTATACTCGCTCAACACCGCGAGCCTCGTGCCGTTCCGCCTCGAAACTTCCGCCCTCGGGCTCGGCGCGGCAGCGGGTGCGTATGCTGGCGTAAGTGTGCTGAAGCTCCTTTCGCCACGGGCGCTTCGCCGGGCCGTGTTCGTTCTGCTCCTGGCGCTCGGTCTGGTGATGATGGCCGAGGCCGTTTTACCATTCACGCCGGTCGGAATTTTTCGAAGTCCGGAGGTGCTCAAAATCGGGTCCGGACTGGTGCTGGGATTCCTCATTGGGGGAATCAGCGGAGTGTTAGGCGTGGCTGGAGGCGAGATCATCATTCCCACGCTGATTCTCGGCTTCGGCGCTCCGGTCAAAGCGGCCGGGTCGCTCGGGCAAATGGTCAGCATTCCAACCGTGGTTACGAGCCTCATCAGGCACTACCGCGCCGGACGCTTAGACGATCGCGAGATCATGCTTCGCCTGATCGTGCCGATGGGCGCGGGAGCAGTGATCGGAGCCATCGCTGGCGGATTGCTCGCGCATTACGCTCCGGCCAGCCTGCTGAAAGCCTTTCTGGGCGTGGTGCTGATCACGTCGTCAGTGAAGGTGTTCGCGAAGCGAGATCAATCGCCCGCGGAACAGCGCTAAGACCGCCCGATCTCGAACTTAATTTGGCGACGGTTTCTCCGCGTTATCCAGAACAATTACCTCTACCGGATCTTTGCTTGCGGTGAGTTTCAGCCCCAGTTGTTCTTGAATCGCGGTGAAGAATGACGGCCCGGTCAGCTCGGTCGATGGCGGGTCCGAGGTAACCGTGACCACACCGTTAAGGATTCGTATGCCCGTGCTGGGGCGAGTGTATTCCAGGTGAAAATCGTAGCGGCCTTTGAGTCCCGTTTTATCGATGATCGGACGTTCCTGGCCGATGTAAATCGGCATCAACGCTGCGAGTTCAGCCAGCGTCATCCCATTGAAGTCGGCAACCTGGTTCTGTAGAGTCCCGCTGTTGCGTGGTCCGCAGGTTTCTATCTTGGACTCGCCGGCCTGGGCCGCGGCCAACGCGGCGGCCGATTGTTCCCGCTCCCGGATCGGAACACAACTTGGATCCTTGGCAGGATGAAGTTTCGACGCATCCTTCACTGTCAATTCATAGACCGCGGTCTCGCGCGACTCCCGATGAACCTTCACCCTGAATCGGTCCGCGAGTAGCGCAAGTAGCATTGGACCCCTCATCTGGTCAAGGGACGGATTGCCCTGAGCAGTCGCTGAAATGTCGTATCGATCCGTATCCACCCATTTGGGTCCGTCAACGACGCGCAGAATCCCGCCTCCGTTAATGATCGCGCTCAGGCCTTCGGCGGTCGCCCCATTATTGGCCATGTTGAGGAGAACTCGAAGCGTTACACACGGCATATTAATTCTGCCGGGCGCCACCCGCGGAGTTCGAGCGGACCTGTCGCCGTTAGCCGCGCAAGTCGTGTTCGGCCGGACCGAGACTACGTCAAAGGCGGGCTTTTGTTCTTGAGCCAGCGCCGTCATCGCACAGGCCATGGCCAAAGACGCGGCTAGCGGGATTCGCAGTATCATTCCGACTGGTTATCTCAGTCACCATGGCGCAGACACGCTGCGCCATATCAATTTTCCGATGGTCTCTGAACTCCGTCGATTATCAAGAAATTGACGTTGCCTTTCGCCGACTCCAGCTTCATCCCGAGTTGTTTCTTCACGGCGTCCAGAATTCGCACGTCCGTGCCCTCGACGCTATCGACGCCTTCCTGCGAGAAGACGATCTCGTAGTCAATGAATCCTGTAATTCCGGTTTTGTTTATGACGGGCCGGTCCGCGGAGACGCCCACCAATTCCAGGAAATCCTCGATGGTCTCCCTGGTCGCCTTACTGACAGTGTTGTGGTCTTTATCCTGGGTCAGGCTCCAGTTGAATTTCTCGTCGGAAGCCGCCGGCTTGAACGCGTCGGTTTTCTTTACGATCGACAGCTCATATACAGGAACCTCTTTCGACTCGCGATGGAACTTGAGCTGGAACCGGTCCGCGAGCAGCGCCTGGAGCATCGACCGGACCTCCGCTGTTGCCGGAGCATCGTCGCCAGGCGATTTCGCCGTGAGATTGAACACGACAGAATCGGACCAGGCGGGCATTCCGGTTACCTGATAGTCGCGCACCCCGTAAGCCGCGACGATGAATCGGCGCAGGTTTCCTTGGAGCGTGATCCGGTTTCCGACAACTTTGAACGGCACACCGCCATTGCCCACGAAAGTCAGGTCGCGCGAGTTCACGTTGCCTTTCGGAAGCTGAACTTGCTTAAGGGAAGCCACGTCGAATTCGGCGGCAGAGGCGAGCGAGGCGGCAAGCAGAAGAGCCGCCCCGAACGAGGTCAGACGAGCCATGGAGTTCCTCCATGCCCGGTAGGGTAGCATTTCCGTGAGAAGTTGAGACTATTTCCCTGACGCGCGGACGAGCGGCCGAAGCGATTCCGGCAAATTGCGAAGATCCCCTGAGCTTACGAGAGCAGGCGTCAGAGGGTCCGGACCGTTTTCCTTCAGCGACGCCGTTCCCGCCGGACCCAACAGTAACTGAAGAAACTTGATGGCATTCTCCTTGTTCGGAGCGTCCTTCAGCATCGTGATCCCCCATGCTAGCCGCGAGCCGGTCAACGTAACTGTCTTCGCGCTTCGCGGCGTGCCTAAGCCGGGC
>JASHRP010000527.1 GCA_030037375.1 Bryobacteraceae bacterium
GAACCGGGCAGATTCTGGAACGCCTGGCCGCCGCGGATTCACGCATCAAGTTGTACCGTCATGAGGTAAATCAGGGAAAGGGCGCGGCCGTTCGCACCGCGATCGAAAAAGCCCGCGGAGATTTCTGCCTGGTGCAGGACGCCGACATGGAATACGATCCGTCGGAGTATCCGAAGCTGCTTCGCCCGATGTTGGACGGCCGCGCGGATGCCGTATTCGGATCGCGCTATCTGGCCGGAGAACAAACCCGCGTCTTGCCGTTCTGGCACTCCATGATCAACAAGAGCCTGACGGTGTTCTCCAACATGTTCTGCAATCTGAACGTTACCGATATGGAGACGTGCTACAAAGTTTTCCGCACGGACCTGCTCAAGAGCATTCCGATCCGCTCCAACCGCTTCGGCTTCGAGCCGGAAATCACCATGAAGGTATCGAAGCGGAAGCTTCGCGTGTACGAAGTGCCCATCAGCTACCACGGACGCACGTATGAAGAGGGCAAGAAAATCGGCTGGAAGGACGGCGTCAAGGCCGTGGGAGTGATCCTGTACTTCTGGCTGATCGACGATCTCTACGTCGCCAGCTACGGCCGGGGGTTGTTGAACAGCCTTACCGGCACCCCGCAATACCTGAGCTGGCTGACCCGCGTTCTGCGCCAGCACCTGGGAGACACGGTCCTTGAGGTAGGCGCGGGCTTAGGGAACATGACCGGCCGGCTGATGGGCAAGAAGCTGCGCTATGTTGCCGGGGAAAGGGATCCTCTTTACCTCCACGCCCTTCGAAACCGGTTTCTGCGGACGCCGAACGTTACTGTCTGCCAGCTCGATCCCGAAGTGCCGGCGGATTTCGAGCTTTGGAAGGGACAGTTCGAGAGCGTCCTGTGCGTGAATCTGCTCGAAACGGTCGAAGATCCCAAGGCAGTGCTCAAATCGATGACTTCGTGCCTCAAGCCCGGCGGCGCGTTAGTCGCCTTGGTGCCGCAAGGTACCGGTTTGTTCGGCACTCTCGACAAAGGCACGGGGCACAAGCGGCGCTTCGACGCGCCGCAGTTACGCGAGTGGCTTTCCGAGCTTGGCCTCCGGGTCGAGCGCGAACATCAGGTCAACAAGCTCGGGAAGCTGGGCTGGTGGTTCTCTTCGCGAATCCTCTTCCGTAAGCGAATGAGCAGGCCCGGGCTGAAGCTTTGGGACAAATCGGTATGGCTGCTCCGCCGGATCGACCCCGTGCTGCCGTGGAACGGCCTGTCACTGGTGGTGGTGGCTCGCTACACTGGAACCGAATGCCCCAAATGAAAAGGTTCGTGGTAACCGGGGGAGCGGGCTTCATCGGGTCCACCCTGGTCAAAACGTTGGTCCCCCACGGCTCGGTTTCGGTAGTCGACAACCTGCTAACCGGATATGAACGAAATATCGAAGAGGTGAGAAGCTGCATCGAGTTTCATAAGGCTGACATTCGGGATGCGGCACTGATCGCCCCGCTGCTCAAGGATGCGGATACCGTTTTCCATCTGGCCGCGATTCCGTCGGTACCGCGATCCATCACCGATCCGATCCCTTCCCACGAGGTGAATATCGACGGGACGTTTAACGTATTTCGCGCGGCGGCTGAAGGAGGAGTCCGGCGAGTGGTTTATGCCGCGTCTTCTTCGGCTTACGGCGACACACCGACGCTCCCGAAGACAGAATCGATGACTCCGCACCCGAAATCGCCATACGCCGCCCAGAAGCTCATGGGGGAGTATTATGCGTCGGTGTTCCACTCCTGCTTCGGACTGGAGACAGTATCCCTTCGTTTCTTCAACGTTTACGGGCCGCGTCAGGACCCTTCCAGCCCCTATTCGGGAGTGCTCAGCGTGTTTATGAAGAATTTACTCGCAGGAACATCGCCGACTATTTTCGGGGATGGCGAGCAGACTCGCGACTTTACCTACGTCGAGGACGTCGCGGATCTGTGCGTGAAAGCGGCCAATGCGCAAGGCGTGACCGGCAAGGTCTATAATGCCGGGAACGGGGGACGTTACTCACTGAACTATCTTTGGGACTTGCTGCAAAGAATTGAGGGAGTGAAAATCCCGGCTCAATTCGGTCCGCCCCGCGCGGGCGATGTTCGGGATTCGATGGCGGATACTACCGCTGCCGTCGCGGATCTTGGCCACTCCCCACGATTCTCGATTGAAGAAGGACTCCGGCGCACACTCGAATGGTACCGCAAGACGAACTAAAAACTGGATTTCGAGGCAGCCGGCCAAAGCTGCGGGGCGAGGCTAATCCGAAGCCGCGCCTGCACGAGTCTGCCACGGCTCCCGCCGCAGGGAAACTGCCGGAGCCGAAGAAACAGCGGGTGCTGTTCGTGTGTCTGGGCAACTCCTGCCGCAGCCAGATGGCGGAAGCTTTCGCGCGAGCCTACGGCTCCGATGCGCTGCTGGCCGAGAGCGCCGGCTTGACGCCCGCGGTCATGATCTCGCCGCGGACCAAGCAAGTTTTGGCCGAGGTAAATCTCAACATCGATTCTCATTTCCCCAAGGGACTGGAAGTCGCCCTGGGCGAGCCCTTCGATCTGGTAATTAACATGAGCGGACACCCGGTCGACTTGCCTAATACACGAATCGTGCCGTGGCTGGTGCCCGACCCGATCGGGCAATCCGAAGAAGTGTACCGGACCGTGCGGCAGCAGATCGAGGGCCTGGTGATGGAGCTGATCTTGGAATTGCGCGCCGGGCGTTTGCCTTGAGGGCTGTCGCGGCTTGCCGCCAGTCGTCGATCACGTAAGCGCCGGCGCGGTTAAATCCCGCTGCATGAGGGCGTTGCATCGCAACTCCCTGCGTCACGGTTTGGTAGCCCCGCGCGCGCATGCGGCTGTACGCGTCCTCGCGAGCCAAACTGGTTCCCGCTTCCATCACGACGCCGCGTGAGGCGGCGAAGGCTTCGCATGCTTCCAGTAGGAGGTCGAATCGCGTTCCCGCGCCGGGGCCGCCGCGAGCCGCGCCGAACTTCACGTAGCACGCCGACAGGCCAGCCTCCGATCCGGAGCCGTGATGACAGACGGCAAATCCATCCAGGGCGCCGCCGCCCCAGACCAGCACCGTATCGCCTAGTCCCTGCGCAAATACATGGCGAATCTCGTCACTTAAGTCCAGGCCGTCCGAGATCCCGTCAGTTAGCTCAGCCGCGGCGAGGAGTGCGCGCTCTCGCGCGGCTTCGTCGAGCTTGGAGAACAGAGTGTTCGGGTAGAGCGCCCCGGATGCCGAGAAATCCGGCGCTTTCCTCAGGATCGCGGTCAAGTACCCCGGCCAATAGCCGTACTTCTGATACAGCCCGATGTGTTTGGCGCTCTGCGGGAAGGTGAATAGACCCGAATGTCTCACGCCCCAGCGATCGAAAACCTCGATGGTTCCGTCAAGCAGCCTCTTCGCGACGCCTTGGTCCCAGAACTCCGGCAAAACGGTGAGCGGGCCGAAGAAACCGAAGCTTCCCCAGCGGGTCACGACGTTGGAGCCGATCAATCTCCCTTCGGCGCGCGCGGTCAGAACCTCGGTTGAAGGCAGCCCATCGGCTGCGGCGCGCCATCGCGAAGCAATCAGCAGGCGATCTCCGAAAGGATCGGGAACGCCGATAAATTTACCGAAGGCGGCGTTACAGATTCGGTGGGCTTCTTCGAGTTCGTGCTCTTGAAGTGGCGCGATCTCGACCTTGATCATGCCTTGCCGATCGCGCCTTTCCATTTGCGCATGACCAGCTCCGTCAGGCTAAGCGCCACGGCCAAGCCCAGCAGAGCGGGCCACAACTGCATGGTGGTTTCGATCGATCGTCGCCCGCGCTCAAACACCGCGCGAGGGTCGGGTTGGAAGCGGCCCCCGGTGAATTGCGCCACCTGCTTCAGCATTGCCTGGTTGGAACCGTAGTCCTCGAGTTCGGCTTCCGGACGGTACAATCCCGCTTCCGGAAACGCGCGCGATTCTTCCACGGGCCGGACGCGGAACAGACCCTGCCGGTTGCCAATGGGCAGGCGCCCGCGGAATGTACCCTGGGCGACCTTCTTCACGTCAATCGGCTTGCTGAATCCATCCGGGCCGAACACAAAGATCTCCGGCGCGGCAGCGGGATCCTCCACGCCGCGGCCGAGCTGGTAATTCACGACCAGGTCCCCGTTAGCGCTATCGAGTTCGAGCTGCGCTTCCCCGGCTTGCGAGCGCGGCAGCAGGTCGCGGCACAGGTTGGTCCAGAATTTGTCATAACCGCTCCAGGTGATCCAGTCCGCGGCCCAGCGCGCCTTCGCGTCAGAAGTAAAGACAGCGGAGCGTCCCAGGCCGTACTGCCAGCGTTCGAGCAGGGGCTCCTTGCGGTCGATGCGCAGGATCATCTCGGCAGAGGGTTTCGGATCGAAGCGTACGTATCCCTTTAGCGCCGGCGCTTTCTCCATCCCAACTCCGTCCAGAATTTCGACCTGCTTCGTGACCTCGACTTGCATCTGCTTTTCAACCGCGGTCGACCCGGTGTGCTCCAGCACGTCATGCAACAGAATCTGTTCGAGGCCCTGGGGCTCATTCAGGAAGTACGATTTGCCGCCGGCCAGGTCCGCGATTCTCTCCAGGTAGCTGCGATTCACGTCTTGCCCCAGGCCGACCGTTGAAATCGTGATCTTACGCTGATTCGCCGCACGAGCCAGGTCTAAACTGTCCCCTTCCTCGGAGATTCCGTCGGTCATCAGCACGATGTGCTTGTAAGTCGCGGCCATTGGCAGCACGCGGGTATAAGCTTCCGTCAGGGCGGGCGCGATCTGCGTTCCACCATCGGGACGAATGCCCGCGATCAATCGCTTGATCAAAACGCGATCCTCCGCCTTGCGAGGCGTCACGGCCCACTCGAAGCTGTTATCGAACATCAGCACCCCGACGGTGTCGATCGGCCGCAGGTTTTCGACCACGCCGGAGGCGGCCATGCGCGCGAGCTCGATTTTGCGCCCTTCCATTGAGGACGATTTATCGATGATCAGAATCACCGCCGTCCCTTCCGGCGATCTCGGCGGAGCGAGCGTGGCGGGAATCGCGCGATCCAGCGCGTCTTGTTTGGTCTTGCCCTCTTTGTAGACGCTGTGCTCTCCCGCGATCACCAGCAGTCCTCCGCCTTCCTTCACGTAGTTCTCAACATCGTTCTTGAACGAATCGGGCGTGTTATCGAGATCCCAATCGTTGAAGATAACCAATTGGTAGTTGCTCAAGCGGCTGTAGGAGAGTTCGCTGACACGGTCCAGATCGAACTGCGCCGCGAGGAGTGCGTCGGCCAGATGAGTATCGTCAGCCGCGCCGTCCGTGGTAACATACAGCACCTTGGGACGCCGCATCGTGATAGCCTGCTCAAAACGAGCTTCACCCGTGGCCCCGGAGCGGATGGCAACGGAAAGATCGAGTGCGCCGGGCGTGTTGAGAGTCGCGTGCATCCGAACGGGATTCGCGCCGCCCTGAAGCTGAACTTCGGACTTGCCGATTTCCCGGCCTTCTGCCGACAAATCGATCTGCGCTGGGCCAGGAGCGGGCACCGACACCGTAAGGTCGATTGGGAACTGTTCGCCGGTGAACGCCATCGATGGGAGGTTGATGGAATCCAGGTGGAGACTGGGTTTGGCCCGCCCCGCCAGCGCGAATGTATCGATGGGAATGCCTAACTGCTGCGCCTGCCACGCTGCGCGCGCCATGCTGCCCTTGTTCTCCTTGCCATCGGAAATCAGCGCGACGCGAGGCACTAATCCCGGAGGCAGGGAGGCGATGGCTTCGCGAACCGCGGCTTCAATGTCAGTGGCGCGG
>JASHRP010000528.1 GCA_030037375.1 Bryobacteraceae bacterium
TACTGTTATTGCAGGTGACCGATTTCGACGCCGCGCTCGCGGATCCACCGGGAGCAACGCTGATCGCCGAGAAATCCTTGGTCGCGTAACTGAGCGTCCACTGCACCGCCGCAGGCTGCGTCACTGTTGAGGCGAGAGACAGGTTCAGGTTCACGACGTTTCCCGGACTGCCAGTGCCGGAAGAAAGTCCTAGAGAAACGGTCTGAGCACCTGCTAGGTGGGCGAGGAGCAGGAAAGATGAAAGGCGGATGAACCTCCACGTAACCCCCGAGCTGATCTCCATTCAGAGTCTCCCTACACCCGTATCGACCGCGCCAAAGAGGGGTATGACAATTCCCTCTCACTTACCAGTACGTCTAGTATTCTAGTTTTAGCGATTAAAACGGTCGATTAGAGAAAACCTAAGACCGCGTGCCGAAAAACACCTACTGACTTCTGCGTGCTCCGCGCAATCCAGTTGCCATACCGCATTGCCTCATATGCCACGGAAATCAAAGCCCTTCGGGTTTTCGGCGTGGCCTGGCGAATGCTCTCTGTACCGGTACTTCTTTCCGAGTACCTGGTAGTATTCACCGGGATCTTCCGGGCCGACAACAGTCCCGTCTGACTTCTGGTAGACTAGGCGTCAAACCATCGATGAAGCTTCCACGCACGCTCCATATCGGAGGGTACTGGAGGGGCCCAAACGACATGGTCCGGCAAATGATGCTGGGGCTCCGAAGTGCGGATGCCGAAGTTTACGAATTCGACACCGGCCTGAATCAGGAGGCCCTGGACTGCGATGGTCGCGACTATGACCGTGGCACGTCCGGACCGGTTTGGTTGCGTTGGGAAAAGTTGCGACCCATCGTAGAGAGCTTCAGGCCAGAGTTAATTGTGTGTAACGCGGGCGGGCTCAGCTTTCGCCCGGAGACAGCCCGCACCCTCCGGCAATCCTGCCTGTTGCTGGGAATTGCATTGAGCGATCCCGACGTCTTCTACGCTTCCACCAGCCGGATTGCTGGGAATTTCGATCTCTTTCTCACCAACGCGCCGAGTACGCTAGCCGATTATCGCGCTCGAGGTGGAGCCGCGGAGGTGCTCCCGCTAGCTACGAACGAGGAATTCTTTTATCCAGTCTCGCCGCGTGACGAACACACGTGCGAAGTTCTAGTGATCGGCCGGGCGAGCCCGGATCGAATCCAGCCAGTCTGCCACCTGTATGAACACTTCCGGGTTCACCTTTACGGAGAAGGTTGGGAACAACACGGACTCCCGAGCCGCGGGTTGCTGTACGGCGAGGAGCTTCTGACCGCGTTGAACTCGGCGGCGATTTCGGTGATCTTCTCCCGTACTCCTGCCGGACATGAGATCGGCAAGGTTGCAATCTTCGATTTCATCGCCGGCGGAGCTCTTGTGGCAACGAACTATCTTTCTGAAGTCGAGAGGTACCTCCAGTACGATCGCGAGATTATCGGATTCGCGGATACCGACGAGCTGATGAACAAATCGCGGTTGTACCTCTCGAACCCGGACCGAGCGGCCGCAGTGCGTGAAGCAGGGCGCAAGCGGGTCCTATCGGAGCATACCTGGCGTAAGGTTTGGCCACCGATCATCGAGCGTGTACAGGCTCTACGGACCGTACCGTGTTAACCCGCGACGCACAGGCCATTAGCGACGGAGTCGTTTCGCTCCGCGAGATCTCGCGCTCGGATGCCGAGTTGCTCTACGCATGGAGGATGGACCCAGGCAGTCGGATGATGTTCCGCTGCACCGAGGTCGTCCCGTTCGATTTCCATCGGTCGATGATCGAGCAATACCTGACCACCGCATCGCCCGATCGTTGGTTCCTGGCCGAAGCGGACGGAAGGCCCGTGGGCACGCTCTCGCTTTACAATTTCACGGAAAGAGGCCGCGTGTGCGAGTGGGGCCGCTTCGTAATCGCCCCAGAGGCACGATGCCTAGGCTACGGCAGGCGGGCCCTGAAGCTCCTGATGAGCTACGCTCGAACAAGCGGCGTGCACCGGCTGAAATGCGAAGTTCTCGCGACGAACACAGTTGCCTTACATTTGTATCGCGATCTGGGATTCACGCAAACCGGCCGGCACGAGCACGACGGTAGATGTTTCCTGGCGATGATGGCTGATCTCGACGCTTGCATCTGATGGAACCGATTCACCTTTTTCGTCCTCAATATCGAACCGAAGAAGCGTTGGCCGAGATTCGTGAATGCCTGGATGAGGGTTGGACGGGCGCGGGGTTTAAGACACTTCAGTTTGAGGAGGCTTGGCGCCGGTATGCCGGCTTTCCCCACGCTCACTTCGTAAACTCCGGAACGGCCGCGCTGCATCTAGCGCTCAAGCTGCTGAAGGAGCGCGGCGGATGGTCGGAAGAGGACGAGGTGATCACCACACCGTTCACGTTCGTCTCTACAAACCATGTGATCCTGTACGAGCGGCTCAAGCCAGTGTTTGCCGACATCGACGATTATCTGTGCCTGGATCCTGTTTCCGTCGAAAGCCGAATTACGGAGCGCACGCGCGCTGTCTGTTTCGTAGGAATAGGCGGGAACATCGGCGGTTACAGGCAGATTCGCGATCTTTGCCGGGCGCGAGGCTTGGCGCTCATCCTGGATGCCGCGCACATGGCGGGAACCTGGATTGGCTCGGAGCACGCCGGTGTCGATGCGGACGCCACTGCATTTTCGTTCCACTCGGTCAAGAACTTGCCCACCGCCGACGCTGGGTTGGTATGCTTCGCGCGCGAGGATCTCGACCGCGAGGTCCGTCAATGGTCGTGGCTTGGCATCGATAAAGATACCTATACCCGTTCCGTGGAGGAAGCAGCGACGTACCGTTGGCGCTATGAAGTCCGGCATTTGGGTTTCAAGTACCATGGAAACTCCGTCATGGCAGCGCTCGCGCTGGTTGGGCTTCGTTATCTCGAGGAGGACAACCAGCGGCGGCGCGAGATCGCGAACTGGTACGACGAGCTGTTGCGAAACATGCCCGCACTCACACCAGTACCCCAACCGGACGGATTTCGCTCTTCACGGCACCTGTATCAAGTGATGGTGGATCGCCGTGACGAAATGATCCTCGGGCTGAACCGGCGCGGTATATTCCCCGGAATGCACTACGCGGAAAACACCTCGTATGCGATGTACGGCTACGCCGAAGGTACGTGTCCTCGCGCGCAACAGGCGGCGGATCGAATACTTTCACTGCCGATGCACTTGGGGTTGACTCGCTGCGGCGTGGAGCGGATTGCCCAAGCGCTCAAAGAGACCATGTCGGAGCTACTCCCGCACTATTAGTCCTAGAACGGACTAGCCGCTATTCCTACTGACGCCTCCTGGATCGATCCGCAAAATGGGGATCGAAAGGCGTCGGTACTCCTATCCCTGCTAAACCCGTTTCCTCTATTGGCCTCTGGCTCGTAACGGCAACGATCGCTAGCTTCTCCGCGACGGCCAATCCCATCGGTCCCTCGAGCTTCAACGGCAGCGACACCTTGATCAATTTCGACAATCTACCCGGTGGCGATTGCAACCTCTGCGGCCCATCGGTGCTCAGCCAATATTCGGCTCTTGGAGTTACCTTCTACGATCCGAGCTTCCCCGGCGCTGACACCGCCGATACGAATCTCACCGCATCGTTTACATTGGCTTCCGC
>JASHRP010000529.1 GCA_030037375.1 Bryobacteraceae bacterium
TTAGTGCCGCCGACCAGGACGCCACCTTCGACCCCAGTAGCATCGATTGTAATAGCCTGAGTGATCGTTACGCTTCCAAAACCGCCGGGATCCAGAACGTTGATTTCGCCTCCAGCGGTGGTTTTTGTGATCGCGCCGGCGAAAGTCTTGCAGGGAGCCGTGCGGCTGCACGGGTTTGCATCGTCGCCAACCCCGGAGACCCAAGTCCTAGTCGCTTGGGCGCAAATGTTTGAGGCTGCCAGAGCTCCGATTGAAAGAGCCATGAGTATCTGTCTATTGATGGTTAACATAGTATCCTCGTTGTTCGTTTTCCCGCGAGGGGGTTCGACCCAATATACCGGACCGAGCAGGGGGAGTATACGGGAGCGATCCACCCCGAACCCAGGATGCCGCCGGAAGCACTCGAAATCAGTCCCCAGTACGTACTAACGAAGGTTTCGCAGTACCATACCTTCGGTTTCACAGGGCGATGTACTGGAACCTCCATGGAACACTTCCTCGAACGGTGTGCCGCGGAGTTGTACTCGCATTCCGCTTAAGCGACGGAGAGGCGGGGTATTCGGTTCATACGGTTGTGCACATGCTGAAGCGCGATCGCCGTCGTATTCAAGCATGCCGAGTCGAAGTGCGCCGATCACGCCGACAACCCGGCGAAGGGCGTCCACATACCGAAGATGCAGCCAGAGAGATGCGCAAGGGTGATAGGTTGCGATAGCCTGTTCAGCAGGAATCCTGGACACTCGACGGCCGGTACGCAGGCAGACAGTGCCGATACGGACCACAATGCCACGGAGTCCTTGCGTGCGACAATTGGATCCTCCTCCGACGTATCGCGAGCGCCGGCGCCCCGGCGCCGCGTCGTCCCGTTGGTGGACTATGACTTTGGCAGCTGCAAGGCCGCTGGGCTTTACAGCTCCCCATCTCTCAAAGAGGCAACTGGATGGCCGGGATGGCTGCGGGCGCATTGTCGAAGATGGTTTGGCCGCCGGAGATCACGCCGAGCGTAATCGGAGGGTTCTGCCCGACCGGGAACGGCGCGTTGTTCGCCAGCGTCGGGATGGTGAACTGGATGAGGCAGACGCCGATGCCTTCCGGTTGGCTGAGGTAACCGGAACACTGAGGTTGTCGATCGCCAGCATAATGTTGCCCGGGTTGATGATTTGCGAACCCGTACCGGCATTGGTGACGACGGCCGGCGTTGTCTGGCCCAGCCCGAGCCGCGACCAGACGTTCACCTACTCGATGACCGTGGCGTTGTCAGGACCTTTGGAAGCCGGCTGAGCTGCTGCCGGGAACCAACGATGAACGGAGCATCGGTTTGGCCCTGCGTGGGGTTAAGCGTGAGTTAGGAGGTAAGAGACCACCGGAGGCGCACGTCGCCCATGGCGGTAAGTCCTTGATAAATGGTGGGCGGTCGCGGGCTCGAACCGCGGACCTCCTGCTTGTAAGGCAGGCGCTCTAACCGGCTGAGCTAACCGCCCTTCGGGCACGGCGTTTTCGTAGGATCGAAGGTTCCGCCGCGAGTTCAGTCTATCACGCTCGGTTAGGCCTAAGCTTGACGGAACCACCGCGAGCGTGAATCTCGTAAATCTAGAAGAGGCCGCCAATGTTCACCTTCCTACTGTGGTGCGTGCTATTTGTGCTCTGCTGGCCGCTCGCGCTCCTGGCGCTAGTGGTCTATCCCGTGGTTTGGCTGCTCATACTGCCGTTCCGGTTGGTCGGTATCGCGGTCGAAGGGGCGTTGGGTCTGGTCTGGGCGATCGTAACGCTGCCGTTCCGCGTCGTCCGGCACCTGGCATGACGAACCGTCTTTAGTATTGACACCCAGTGGACACGGGTGTAGCATTCCAGCACCGGAGGTCGGAGCGGAATGCCTTGCGACGATTGGTCCGCGCTGCTGGAGCGATACAGAAGGGCGGTACTCGCCTACAGCCAAGCCGTGACGAGCCTGCCCCTAACGCCCGGTTATCATTTCGATAAGGTGTGGCAGCGCGCCGAGAAGGAACGGGCCGAGGCCGGGATTTCCCGCGCGGCGCTGTTAAACCACGAGCATGAGCATGCTTGCCTCGGTCATAGCCTCGCCTCCCGGGCCACGGCTGCCGGGACTCAGGACACTGAGGAACTGGTGCTCGGCGACCAGGGACAGTCGGGCGGTTAATCGACCCAGGCTTTTCCTGACCGGGGATCTGCCTATTGGACCGCGGCGCTGCGGTTAATGGTGAAGTCGTCCAGGCGGCAGGCGATGCCGAACCCTAGACGCTTTCCCCTGGGGACTACCCGTATGACGCGCGCCCGGCAACGCAGGCGCAGGTCGTCTTCCGGGACGGAACTGACGGCGTCACCAGGAATCATGATTTCGCATTCCAACTCTTCGTCGAGTGGGAGCGGCCGGTCGGACACACAGTAGAAGCTGTCACAACTCACGTCTTCTGTATTCGTGGCGATTTTGGCGCCACTCCCCGGCGAGATTAAAACGAGGGGCAGCGCCAGTCTCAGACGCGGACGGCAACGGCGTTCACGGCCTGATTCCAGGCTGGAGACGGGGTCGCAGGCTTCCAGGTTAAGCGTAGCTTTTTCCAACACCTTTCCCTCCTAGGCGAACACCCTAGCACGTGACATTCCAGAACATAAGACCATTTCAGCGCCAAGCGGTTACGGCCGGATTGCGCAAATATTACCCGACCATGGCTGCAAATTTGTCGAAGGTCGCTTAACTTTACCTGGTAATGGGACTACCGTTTCCGATCCCAGATTGGAACCGGCGATTTTATCGACAACCGTTCCAGAATCGGCTCAACCGCGCGAGAGCGCCTTCCAGCGTGTCCCGATGGGCGGCATAACAGAGCCGGATGCTACCCTCGCCGCCTGCGCCAAATGCAACGCCCGGCGCGACGCCGACCTTGGTTTCCAGCAGCAGCCGCTTGGCAAAAGCAAAGGAATCCTCCACTCCCTCCAGCTGTGGAAAAAGATAGAAAGCGCCCTCTGGAACAGGCGTCGAAATGCCGGGCAGGGAATTAAGCGTGGCGAGGCAAAGGTCCCGATTTTCGCGCAGACGCCCGTTCATTTCTCGAAGGGTCTCTTCGCCGCGTTTGAGTGCAGCCTCGCCCGCTTTTTGTACGAAAGCTACAGGGCAAGAGATCATAAACTCATTGAGCCTCGTTGCGCGGGCGATCAGATCGCGCCGGGCGGCCAGCCATCCCAAGCGCCATCCGGTCATGCACCAGGCCTTCGAGAAAGATTGAATCACGACAACCGCGTCCTCGCGCGAGCACCAACGCAGGATCGACGGGGCGACCGTGCCTTCGTAATAAAGGCGTTCGTAGACTTCGTCCGCGATCAGCCAGAGGTTACGTCTCCGGGCAAAGTCGAGCAGGCGCGCCTGATCGTTGGGCCTAGCGACCCATCCCAACGGATTCGAAGGCGAGGTGTACAGCAGCAATCGGGTGCGCGGCGTGACCGCGGCCTCCAGCCCGTCGAAATCAATGCCGTAAGAATTGTTACAAAATGGTTGCGGAATCTGTTTGGCGATGGCGTGTGACATGGACAATATCGCCGAGCCGTTGGGCCACGCGGGCGTAAGGACCAGCGCTTCGTCGCCAGGGTTCACCAAACAGCGTAAAGAAATTGACAGCGCTTGCACTCCGGAAGCGGTAACGGCGATTTCAGATCCAGGGTCGAGCTGCACTCCGTGCAGTCGCGCGCAATAGGTTGCGATTGCCTCGCGCAACGAAGGCAGGCCGGCGTTTTCAGTGTAGTAGGTGTAGCCCTGCGCCAGAGCCTCTTCTGCGGCGCACTTAATGAAACCGGGCGTCGGCAGATCCGATTCCCCGAAATAGAGTTTGAATACGCCGTCCATTCCCATGGCGATTTCCGCCAGTTCCCGAACGCGCGAATCGGGAACGGCGAGGGCTGATGCGGCGACGCTGGCGGGCATGCTAACTTTCAGTCTACCGGTTCGAAATGACAGGCTCCTTCGAAAACTTTTACGGGAATACGGAAATCGCGGCGGCGTTGGCGGAGATGGTCGGCGGCGGAAAGATTCCGCAGACGCTGTTGTTTTCGGGACCGGAGGGGACCGGGAAAGCGACCCTTGCGCGCAGATTCGCCGCCGCCCTGGTTGGTGAGCCCGGCAAAATCGAGCAGGACGATTTGAGCCTTGAAGCCAACGTCACACTTATCGAGGATCGGGAAAAATGGACCGCCGAAAAGCGCAACGACGATCCGCTCCTGCTCTCGACGCACC
>JASHRP010000530.1 GCA_030037375.1 Bryobacteraceae bacterium
CTGCCGCGCTGATCGAAGCCCGCGCCCGTGCAGGTCTCACGCAAGAGCAGGTGCCCAGCGTATGAAGCCCACGCAGGCCCTCGTCGCGCGACTGGAAGGCGGCGGAAGTATGCCCTCAACCCGAACTCTTGAAAATACGCGAAGGCGACCGGGACGCGGCTCAGTTTTGAGCCGGAAGGGGTGCGACCTTGAAAACGGCCGACAAACGCGCAACCAAGATACTCTTTGAGACCTACTGGTCCAGTGCGGGCTGGAAAAAGCAGGCTCAACCTCCGGCCGAAGACTTCGCTTATGCGAAGGGCGCTGGACTGATGTTCGATCGGGTCCACCTGACGCACAATCGGCAATCGATTGGGCGCTTACTTCCAGAGAACTCGTGTCGAAACAGAAAATCCTAGACGGGTTTCTGGCGAGCTTGAGTTCGCGAAGGTTGGAGCTTCGTTCCGCGTTGGGCAGCTTCGCCACCGTACGCAATTTCCCGCTCCACGGATGGTCTCGAATCGAGGCTGCCGACCACTATGTCAACTCGCACCTCAGAGCTAGGCTCGCCCGGAACAGACCAGGAGCGCTGCCCGGCGCCAGCCCGCCCAAAAAAAGATGGAACGCTCGCTGCGAGGCAGGTCCTCCGGGACGCTAGAAAGCAGTTGGAACGAAGGCCAGTTTCTGTTTGTCACGATGTACACCGCGGCGTCAGGAGGAACGCATGTTGCGTTCCGTTCACCGTACCCACTCCAACAATCTGGCCCGCGACGTTGATCGCAAGTGCACCCTCCAACTCCCAACCCGAATTGGCTGGAATTAGGGTGTTCAGGTCCCGCATTCCGTTTTGGGCGGTCCAAACAAATGCGTGTGCCCCCGAGCCGGTACAGTTGCCGTTCCGAACGACTGTTCCAAGAAGGTTTATCGCGGCTGCGCCGCTCCAGCTTCCGCCGGCAAGAACGCCAAGATCCTGTGCAATTCCCACCTTGTTCCACAAGACCGCGTGAGCGGCTCAGGCCAGATCGGGAAACCAGTACGAGACCGCTTCGACCTGGACGCCATGTGATCCATTCCACCACTGAACTGGATATGGCCAGTCATCCTTGTACCAAGGCGTACTCGGCCTGAGCGAGTATTGTGGGAATCCTTCAAAATACCCGGGTTTTGTCGGGTCGCGGAGAATTCCGCAGTATCCGAGGATTCCAATCAACGCCCGCCGCTCAGGATCGACGGTAGTGTTGGCGCTAAAGCCTTCGCAAGGTCCGACAACTTGGCCGGCCTTTGCATGTTCTCGGCCCTCTGAATAATCTGCCGCAGTATTGCACGATCGTCGTCCGTTGGGGCGGGGATATCGATCGCCGCGAAACGCTCCGGATCGAACGCCATGTAAAGCGGATCGCTATGGCGGACCCCGCCCCACTTGAACCGCTCGAAGTTGAGCACGTCTAGATCCTCACCGCCCTGGGTGCCATCGAAGGCTCCGCAGACGGGACAGTATTCCTTTGCAGTCAGCGGTCGACTACCCCGTGCGCCCGGAGGAACGCGAGTATCCTATTAAATGCAGTGTCCGCTTGCGTGGTAGAGAATCCGTGGGTGCCTCCCGCAATGAATAGGGAGGACGCATCGCCGCCGGCTGCTTGAATCGATCGGGTAAGTACGGCCGTTTGATCAGGAGGAACACTCTCATCGGCGGTACCGTGCACAGAAAAAACAGGAGGCAAGCCGCCCCGAACGTGCGTCAGTGGCGACAACTCGCGAGCAAACGATTCAGGATCTCCCGCTGTCAGCACCTCGCGAAATTCCGGCCTGCTGAGGAACGGTAACAGATTGCTGAGTCCGTAGAAGTTTACGATTGCGGCAACCGGCACACCAGACTGGAATCCTGCGAACAACGCCAGGTGTGCCCCGGCGGATTCGCCAGTGACAACGATTCGGCGCGGATCTGCGCCGTAGGTCTGAGCCACACTACCGAACCACTGGAGAGCTCTTATCGCGTCCTCGGCAGCCGGCCCGATGGCTCCCAGGCGATACTCAACATTCGCGACGATGAAACCCATCTTCAGATAGCGGCGGCAGACGCGATATCTCATATCAGTCCGGCTTCCGGATTGCCATCCGCCGCCATGAAAAACGATCACTGCGGGACGCTGGCCTGTCTTACTCCATCGAGGCCACATCAAGTCGAGTTGATTCTCGGGGTACGGTCCGTATGGAAACATCAGCAGTAGTCCGGACCCGGACTGCCATCAACATTGCGCCAATTCCGGTTCGTCGGACGATTGATGCAACCGTGCGAGACAGGAGTCCGGCGGCGGCGAAACGGATCGGGACCCACAACGTTCCGGGCACCTTGGTGCTACTTCTGTCTCCGACTTCCGTCTTTCGGGCAGCGCAAGCGCATAACCTGCCTCAGGCCGCACTGGTTTCGCCATCGAGTACAGACCAAAGCGACGATTCGGCACTCCAAGTAATCGTTCTTTAGCGTGAACGAATGCTCCGTGCTGATCCTACGGGAGAGTCCTCTGCTCTGCAAAATTCCGTTCACGAACATTTACTCGAATCGCTCGCCCCGTTAAGCTCTCATTTGAACTTGAGGGTCGCTTTGCGCGTGCTCCGCGATTGGAGGGGCTGAGACACCGGATTGTAGATGATTTTGAGGATGCGGGATTCTCGCCGCTCAACAACGCTCAACACATTTCAACGAGCGGCTCGTATCTAGCTGAAAGGGAATGTACTGAAAATAGGCCACTTTCGGGCTCAGTCTGTGACCGCCTTGGGCGCAGGGGGTCGGGCGTTCAAATCGCCCCGCCCCGACCAAAAGCCTAACAATGTGCCACCTTGTGGCCTTGACCTTGCGCCCTGCGGGGCATTACCAGGATCGATCTTGACCCAGTTCACCCGGTCGAGTATGCAGGGTGTTTGCTCGGGGTTCATTATTCGCGAACAACGCCGCACAGTTGCCGCCGGCAATCGGGCCGTCAACGTTACTGCCTGACACCACCGTCCACGAGCGTCCTATCTCGCGAGCACACTGGGGATTGCGGAAGTGGCGGAGTGTCCGCGGTCTCGGTTGACAACCTTCTCTCGCGCAAACACGCGGCAGGCAGCCAAATCACTGGATACGCGACCAAGTCAACCCGCTAGAGCATGCGGAGTGTCAATCATATGGCTCGCAGACGGGCTGTCGGACTGAAAGTGGGATTCCAAGGCTTTCCCACGCGCAATCCAGGTTTCCTGCTCAGCCAGTCTCCGGCGCCTGGGGCGCAAGTGCGGGTCGTTTTCCGCGATCGCCGCTTCCAGTTGCGCGAGGAACTCCTTTGGTTCACGTGCGACGTAAACCAGGTCCCCAAACTCCAACACTTCGGGCAGTGGGCTGCTGACCACGGGATGGCCGCAGGCAAAGTACTCGTACAGCTTTAGCGGGTTCGTTGCGAGGGTAAGCGGGGAAAGCCGGAAGGGGATCATGCACACGTCAATGGAAGCAAAGTACTTGCGAAGACTCGCGTACGCCACTTCCCCCATTAGGCGGACGTTCGGAAGTTCCCTAAGCTGCTGGATTTCTTTGCCTTCCACACGCCCGAACATGACAAAATCCCATTCCGGGAGGCGCTCAGCCGCAAACCTTACCGTGTCCACGTCAAACCAGAAATCCAGAGATCCGGCGTAGCCGATTGTCTTCCTTCGGGCCGCCTGGCGGCGGTTCATAAAATCGAAATCCTCGGGCTGAACCGCATTTCTTACGGTTGCTGACTTGAATTGGAGCTCTGGGTGGAGTGCCCGTTTTTGCTCCATGAGCCAGCGCGCGGAGAACACCACGGCATCGCTCAACGTAAACATTTCTGTCTCAGCGGAGAGGATCGCGGGGTGCATCCTACCGAAACCGGACCATAGGTCGTGGCAGTCGTAAATCACCCGGTATCCGTGCCGAAGCTTCAACTCCCGCGCCACCGGAGCCCAAAACGGGAGACTCGCGAGGATAATCGGGTTTGCGCTTCGAGCGAGCTTGAAGGTTCGCTCGATGGCCGACACCACTGAGGCGCTCTCCGCCGCCGTTAATGGCCGATGATGATAGACGGGCTCGCGCGGGAGATGGACGTGCAACTCGAATACCTGGGGAAGCAGCCGCGAAATCATCGCGCGGCGGCTGAGAGGGTAGGGCTGTGGGAACTCGCGCCCCAGATGAGGATTTAGATAAAAACAGCGGTGTCCCAGACTTGCCAGCGCGATGGCAAAATGTTGCGACCGCTGCATCCGGGCGTGCCAGTCAGC